>NZ_JBQSVP010000092.1:0-12298 GCF_052376345.1 Psychrobacter sp. AOP5-GZ1-6
GGGTGATGTTATCTTAGTTGAGCAAATTGATCGCTTGGCACGTTTGAACCAAGCTGATTGGGATACTCTCAAAAGAATGCTATCAGAAAAAAAGCTCTCTATCGTATCAAAAGAGCTGCCGACCTCATATATGGCCCTTCAACCTGAGCGCAGCACTGAATTTATGAGCAGTATATTGCAGGCCATCAACTCGATGATGCTCGATATGCTCGCAGCCATTGCTCGAAAAGATTATGAAGATCGCCGCAACCGTCAGATGCAAGGTATTGCTCGAGCTAAAGCAGAAGGTAAGTATTCAGGACGTAGAAAAGATACCGAAAAGCGCAAGATTATCGCTAGTCTGCTCAAATCAGGTCATAGCTATTCTGATATTCAAAAAATGGCTAAGTGCTCACGGCATCTGATCGCTGATGTGGCTAAGAAAATACCTAAACTGATCACTACTCATTAATCCACTATAAGTAGATTAATGAGCCTTTTTAGATGGTTCCCTTGGGACATACTGTTTTAAACTGGCTAATAAACTGTTTTAAGGTGAAGCCCTCACTTAATGGACTATTATTATTGACTTGCTCAGGTGTTAAATTATCAATAAAAGGTTGCTCATTTTTTGAAGCGCCTCTACGAACAACCTCGAACCTCATAGGAATTTCACCTGATTTATTAGCACGTCTAAGTGTCAGATTTTTAGACTTAGCCAAACTGAGTAGTTCATTATAGTTATCTCCACGAGTTGTAGTGGTTTTCTTAGTTAACATATTTATCTATAACCTGATTTTATGAATTTTTAATGAAAGCCAATGTGTGAAATCTCTATAACTGTTACGTCCGCAAGTGCCATTTAAAATCTTTATATTCTGTATCCCATTCACGATCATTACCATAGTATTCTCTTCCATCGTACTTTATATGTTTGACTATGTACGCATCTATATACTCATGATAATAAATTTCTAACTTTGTTGGGTCAAAATCACTACTAGATATAATCCGATTTTCATTAAACTGTACCCCTTCAGTAGTTTCCCTAGCCATGAATACAGCAGTACCTGAAGGTAAATCACCTATCATCCCGGGAGATGAGCTAATGCATTTTGTCTTAATGCCGAGTTCTTCCAATGTATCTGAATCAAGGTCGCATTCCCAATCATCATCTCCGTTCTCTAAATCTACACTCAAAATACAATCACTAGTTAATTCTGCGCCTGACAAACACCACAAATTATCCACATCATACAGACAACCACCATCAACAAAATCGTGCTCTTTGGGTATTTGTAAATTACTTGATTCAGGATTGTCTAAATACTCAGCATATTCCTGTAAGTCAATATTTTTATTTTTGAAATACTCATAAGTATCCTTTGCTACTGTACCGGAGTAAATAAATATACCGTAACCTTCCATTCTAATAATCATTACTATCTCCTCAATTAAATAGTGTACACATACATTTGTTTTTTACCTTTTATTAAGACTACCAAAATAATTTTCTATTGAACAGTATGTAGATCTTCTTTACGACATTATACGTCGTGTCCGACACAATTTTACTATTTAAGAGACTTTGATAGGTTGTACAGCTCGCTGCATTTTTTTCATATTCACTCATGTTGTACCCATCTGTGCAAAAGACTGAGCTATTCCAGCTGAAAACCTCTTTTTATCTGCTCTTTGAAATTAAATTTTATTTGTCAATTTAAGAATTTTTTAGTTAAATGCTACAGATGCGTCATTTAATGTCGCACAGGACTCTCGAGTCATTGCAATAGAAATAGATTTAGACGATAGTAATACCAAACAACTATCTATTAAGGGGTGTTATATGAAAAAAATATGTCTGACATTAATTTTGGCAATCAGCAGTACTTGTAGTTACGCAGGACTGCCTGAGATGATGAATATTTATAATAATCCAAACACTGCACCGAATGTACCCGAATGTAGGGGTGATAGTTATTGCAACGGATTTATAGCCTTATCTAAACAATGGAAAGATATTCCTGACTCTTATCGTTATGAGGGTGACCATGACATTAAGTACTACGCCAAAAGAGGCTGGACTTATGATGATCAAGGACGAAATAGAGGGCTTTCTATGGGTTTTGGTTGGTCTGCAGATAGATCAAATCGTTTTATAGAAGGTGCAGAGTACTATACTGATAATAGAGGGTATATTCCTGACCACTATGAAGGGGGGTTGGCAGTATTGCTATATATAGAAGATAAAAATGGATGGACAAAATAATAGCCTTAACAATAAAAAACGTAGGAATATCAATGAATAAAAGTTTTTTAAAAACAGTGAGTGCTAGTCTATTAAGTTTGATGTACTGCTCAGTTGCAAATGCAGATTTGCAGCGTTTTTATGAAGAGTCAACAGACAGCTGGGATTGTGGCTACAAAAATAGTTTGGGTGAAGTGGTGGTTCCTACTGGTCTGTTTGAGGCTTGTGGAGAGTTTTCTGATGGTTTAGCTTATGTTGGAAAAATAAAAAAGGGCTACGATGAAGAAGGCAATCTAAGCTATAAAAATCTTCAGGGCTTTATTGATAACAAGGGTCGATTGGTTATTCCTGTTGAGCATGAAGCTAATGATACAGGTATGGATACTGACTATAAGAGCTTTAATGAAGGGCTAGTGGCTGTTTATCGTAATGGTAAGTATGGATATATGAATAAGCAACGAGAACTTATCATTCCCTATCAGTATCAGTCAGCAGAAGCATTTCAAGACGGGTTGGCAGTCGTAAGCTTGAAAGAGAAATATGGAGCTATTGACCAATCAGGAAAAACTATTGTTCCTTTTAAATTTAACTTTCTTCACTCTTATTCAGATGGACTGGCTCAGTATACTGAAAGTAATCACTGGAATAATGGCAGTCAATATGGTTTTGTTGATACCAATGGCAATATCTCAATTAAAGCAAAATGGGATCGTGCTTGTAATTTTTCAGAGGGTTTAGCAGCCGTTCGAGTGGGTGACTATGAGACTGGTAAATGGGGTGTTATCGATAAATCTGGTAATTTTATCGTGGAACCTAAGTACGATGCGCCCAATATTCAAACTTGGAGCGACGCATACTACGATGATTGCTACTACAAAGAAGGTAAAATAAATATGTATCAATACACTGATGCTAGTAAACCACACGAAAGCAGTATTACAAGATATACGCTTGACAATCAAGGTAATGTCATTAGTGAAACGTCCTATGCTAATTGGGATGCTGTTATCAAAAAATATGAATTCCAAAGTTGGTAAAAGTATATTAAGGAATACGCTATGAAGAATTATGTTCAATCAGTCGCTATGCGAGAGAGCCTTTCCTAAAAAGTGTGTAACTGCTTATAGCAATGACGACTCAATCTGACATTAAGAAACTAGCTGAACAAATAGCTCGATTGGGAGTTTCCCAAACTTTGTGTAACTGCTTATAATCCACTAACAGGAGAATAAGCAATGACTAACCAATCTGACATCAAGAAACTGGCTGAGCAAATGGCCAGCAGCATGAAAAGCCTCGATGACATCAAAGACTTTCAAAAGCAGCTCATGCAATCTTTTATCGATACTGCCCTTGAAGCCGAGATGGAAGAGCATCTCGGTTACCCCAAGCATGAGAAAGCCGATAAACCTAATAAGCGCAACGGGCACACTAAAAAGAGAGTCCGTAGTGACACAGGCGAGCTTGAGATCTCCACCCCCAGAGACCGCGACAGTAGCTTTGAGCCTGTACTTGTCAGTAAGCATCAAACCCGTATTTCAGGTCTTGATGACAAAATCATATTTCACTACAGGCATAGCCTTCCGTCTTGCGCTTCGGGCAAGTGTCTCCCAGACACTTGCTGATCCTCGCTCATGCGCCAAAGGTCAAACCACTACTGAGATTGTCGAAACCATCAAGGACATCTACGACGTCGACATCTCAAGCAGCTTGGTTTCAAGAGTCACTGACAACATCTTAGAGGACATCACCGCTTGGCAGAACCGGCCGCTGAGCAGTGTTTATCCTATTGTCTATTTGGACTGCATTGTCGTTAAGGTACGTCAAGATAAGCAGATTATTAACAAAGCAATTTACTTAGCTCTAGGTGTCGCTCTTAACGGTAAAAAAGAGCTGCTTGGTATGTGGCTCTCAGAGAATGAAGGCGCCAAGTTCTGGCTAGGCGTTCTCACTGAACTACAAAACCGCGGGGTGCAAGATATACTCATTGCCTGTGTCGATGGTTTAAAGGGCTTTCCTGATGCCATCAATACGGTTTATCCCAATGCTCAGGTTCAGCTGTGTATCGTGCATATGGTGCGCTACTCAATGAAGTTTGTACCCTGGACGGACAAAAAGGCAGTAGCCGCTGATTTAAAGGCCATCTACGGCGCTGATACGCTTGAGATAGCAGAGGCTAACCTTGAGCACTTTGATGAGACTTGGGGCAAAGAGTACCCGCACGTGGTCAAGTCTTGGCGTAATAACTGGGAGGGCTTAACGGTATTCTTCGAGTACCCTAAAGATATTAGAAAAGCTATTTATACCACCAATGCTATTGAGTCGCTAAACAGTGTGATTCGTACAGCGGTGAATAAACGTAAGGTGTTCCCGTCCGATCAGGCCGCATTCAAGGTAGTCTATCTAGCAACCCAGCAGGCGTCCAAAAAGTGGTCGATGCCGATCCGTAACTGGACGTCTGCTTTGAATCGCTTTATGATTATGTTTGATGACCGTATCAGCAAGCATTTAATCTAAAGGGCAGTTACACAGAATCTGGGATGGGCTCGCTTTGGTGAAGATCAATGCAACCTATTTTTATTATCATTTTTAAATTTGAAACTAATTAACCCTTCAATATTAGAACTAGGACGTATCAATAAAGGATTAGCAATGAAAAATTTCACCATACCACCCATCAGTAGGTGGTATACAGTTAAAAACTCTAATAATCGTCAATTGGCAGTATTCGTAAACTCTCCAATAGCAGCTTCTTATCACCAAGACTATCATCCTGGCAATAAAGCACTAAGGAAGCAAAGAGGAACCGTTGAATACATCATTACCACTTTGAAAAACCAATTTCACGATACACCCGAAATTGTTTTGCAAGGTGCTAGCAATGATTTAATTGAAATCTTAAAACAAGATTTGCCAAAAATCCTAATTAAGACAGGCAAAGAAAAACTGACCGTGTGTGTTATTCCTAGGGCTAAAGCAGAAAATACTTATTCTCCTGATCAATTATATTTTAAACGCTCTGTACAAAGAGCGGTTGCAATGCTCAATGCTTTTGAAGATGGCAGCGACTTCATTGTAAGACATACAGATACAAGAACCACGCATATGGATAAATCAGGCTATGGTGGCACTGGCAATTTACCTTATCCTGGAATTACTCAAGACACTTGTACAATTGCAGCAGAAGTACGAAACAAAGATATCTTGTTAATTGATGACCTATATACTGAAAGCGTAAATATTGATGAAGATGCCATTCAAACACTGCTTAACCATGGTGCCAATAGTGTAACTTTATACTGTTTAGGTCGAACTAAGTCTTACCAAAGCGATATTGTGAAAGATAAGGCTAAACTGTACAAACAAACCCTTAAAGACACTTATGATTTAATTATAGATGGATATTCAATTGAAGCTATCTCCAAAGAAAGGGGGGTTACCGTAGGCACTATTGTAAATCATATATGGGAAATATCTACAATTTTAGGATCGTACCCTCTTGAACAATTTAGACCTCCAGAATCTATCATATTAGCAGTCAAAGAAGCTGCAATGAAGTTGGGTAGTTCTAGGGAATTAAAACCTATTTTTGAGGAGCTGAATGAAGAAATCCCATACAACGACATACGCTTAGCATTAATTTTTACTGATGAATATTAAAGAACAATTTTTAAATTTTTTAGTTAACAACACCAGTTTCTACATAAGTAAACATAGCAATGCAATCAAAATTCTTATGGAGCTTTATAGCATTTAAAAATCTATCCTATTGCTTACATGGATGAAGGCGGCTTTGAGGCTAGAATCGTTTGTCCTGTTGGTAAACCCTGTACCAATTGCTACAACTGGCAAGCGAAGGAGCGTGTGAAAATATCGCGCAACTACTACAATGTAGTATTTAGATAATTACCAAACTAAGAGAGAAATATTATGCGCGGAGTTAATAAGGTCATCATCATCGGCAACCTCGGTGCAGATCCCGAGGCACGTCAATTTAATAACGGTGGTAGTGTTACCAATATCTCAGTAGCGACCTCTGAGCAATGGACTGATAAACAAAGTGGCGAAAAGAGAGAAGCGACCGAATGGCATCGTGTTTCACTATTCAATCGTTTGGGTGAAATCGCCGCTCAGTATCTGCGTAAAGGCAGCAAAGTCTATATTGAGGGTAGCTTACGTACTCGTAAGTACCAAGCCCCTGACGGTAGCGACCGTTATGCGACTGAAATTCGCGCTGACCAGATGCAGATGCTAGATAGTAATGAAAATAACAACAAACAAATCATTCATCCGGACCGTGAAAAGCCTCAGAATGACCAGCAAACACCGAACAATAAAATAAATAAAAGTAATGTTAATCAGGGGCTTCCACCTGGACCAGTAGATGACGATATTCCCTTCGCTCCTCACTTTGATGGTCAATTTTAAAATTTTGGAAATAACTATCAAAACGTTTGAAGAGCTTGTATCAGGTAGTTGGTGAAGTAATAACTTAAAGGCCGTGAACATTAAGGTGTGCCTGTTACTCTAGTGGATAGAACCACTCGAGAGACTAAAATCAAAGCTTTACCCAATCGTGAAGCAAAGGCTGTGACACACGCTTCTATTAGTATGCTAAAAGCTGAGAAGGCTCTAAGCATCACCTTTGATAGTGGTAAAGAGTCCTCTGATCATGAAACTATGAGCTCAACATTAAAAGCTGATATTTACTTCGCTCAGCCTTATCAATCTTGGGAGCGTGGTACTAATGAGAACATCAATGTGAACCGCCCCGGCTATATTGGAGGCAATTTTTTCGAATCAGAATGTATGATTAGAATCTATAAGATTAATCATTATATGTCTGATCGCATTGTGTCTATAAGAAGGCAAATAAACAATTAAAAAACCTCAGCTATCATCCCTGCTTTAACACCCGATAAACCGTAGCCACCCCAACACCAACCGCCTTAGCAATCTCCTCTTTCGTCATATTGTTTTGACTGGCCAACTCTCTAATACGATTATGTTTCACTGTATTGGCTTTCTTACCTGTGGGCTTATAACCACTATTCGCTAACCCCTGCTTAATACGCTCTCTACGCTTATCGTTATCAAGCTTTGCCATCGTTGCTAACAAGTCGATCAGCATATGGTTAATCACTGCTAGGATCTCACCTGTCATGCCCTTACTTACCGTATGCGTGGTTGGTAGATCGGCCACCACCAATCGCAAGCCCTTGTCTTTGATGCGCTGCTTTAGAATTGCAAAATCATCTTGAGATAGCCTGCTTAATCTGTCCACGCTTTCAACCAGCAGAATATCGCCTTGATCAGCGTCCTTTAATAGCTTAGCTAATACTGGCCTATCGAGCTTTGTACCACTGAAATGCTCAACATACTCAACATGGTTATCATTATAGCTTTGGCTAAAGCTAATCAAGTCAGACAAGGCTCTCTTAGTATCTTGATCCTTAGTGCTGGCTCTCACATAAATACGAACGGTCATAACGCCACCTTTATTAATTAGACTTAATAATTAATGTTCATTGATAATTGCAAGATATTACTATCATTTAATAATAGTAACAAGTCTAATGATAGTAATATTATCGTTTAAAGGTTTTATGTTTTGGGTATAGACTAATGATAGGGCGGTTGAAGTAGCTTTACTGCGTTAGTCTATTTTACCCAGTCTATTAATTGGTTTTTGGTACCTTTTAGGTAGTTTCGCTAGGGTGTACCCTATAGGTGTTTAAATCCATCTAATTTTATATATACTATTTTTATATTTAAATATTGACTATTGTAATAATACCATACATACTATGGGTCATATGGTGATCAATCAAAAGAGTCTCGGTACTTATAAAAAAAAGGACCTATTATGAATAGTAATGCGTTGAAATATACTAATAAAATCCTTGATGCAAGTGGATTAAGCCAAGATATACAAGGTATGACGCCAAAAGAAAGCAAGGCGGCAATGAAGAAGCTAAAAAGACTTCTTAAAGATATTGAGTTTTTAAGAAGAACCGGTGGAATTACTTTGATAGTTGCAGAAGATAGTATTGTAACAACCTATCATAACAACTCTATGAATAGAAAGCTTAGTGCGAGTAAAATAAATATTTTTTATTGACTATTACAAAAGTAATAATTTGAATAAATTTTAAAAACTACTAAGGAATATTATTATGAAAGCTACTAAACACTGCCAAGTTCGTCAAAAACAACGCAATATTTCTAGTCCAGTGGTTGCTCTAGCATTAAGCTGTGGAAAGAATATAAAGAATTCAGACAAGATTGTTTTAAGGAAAGCCGAAGTAGATGGCCTATATAACAGTCTGCTCGATCTTATGAAGCGACTCGAAAGAGCTTAGCAACCAATGTAGCCACATAGAATATATACAAAACGGTAGTGGTTTCAAATATCTATAATCAATTGTCAGCAATATACAGGTAAAGTTTATGAGTTTAAAAATCGAATTTGATGAAGCGGCTTTTAATAAATTAGAAGACCCAACCACGGCTTTTGATAAGCCAGAATTTAGAAAGTTTAATATGAGATTTAACAATCTCGATTTGTTGATTATTGATGCGATTGCTAAACGCGACGGCGTATCACGTTCACAGATCATTAATGATTTTATTGAAGAGTCCCTGAAAGATTTTTTGAGTCAGTGCTCAAGTGAAGAGGCACTACTCATAACGGAATACGCTGAATTTCTAAGTAAAAATAGTACTAAATCTAATAAAAATTTCTCGTGGCAATTATGGAATATTAGTCGTAGAAGTGTTCATCCAGAGAGTTTGTTGGATAACCAAATGCATCTTTTAAATGAGCACTTTAAATCAGGACAAGCACCGCAGTCCTTGAACAACCTGAAAGAGTTACTTGATAAGAGTAAGGCAAAAATACAACAAAGCTGATTTGATTCGAAAATTAGTAATAAGTAAATATTATCTAAATAACCAGGAAATACTAATGACTTCACTATTTGAAAAATTTAATGAAGCACAAAAAGCCAGTAATGATGAGCACTATTCAACTATCTCAGTAAGAACGCCTTCTGAAATCGCTTCAATGGTAGAAACTGTCAGCACAGTGACCCAGGAAGCTGTCATAAATATGTTCACCAGTAGCTTATCTTCATATTTAGCGAGCTATCTGCTTGAAGATTCCAGAAACATGGACCTCATTAAGCAAGTATTAGACGAACAGTATGATAAGCATGATCATGAAGTAGAAAAGATGGTTTCAGGTAGTTGTATTGAAGTTTTAGAAGACGAAAATATTTTGAAAGTTAGTAATTACATTGATTTCGATTCAATTTCATTTAAACTGAAAGTTGCTAGGAATAGCTAAGCGTAATTCATAGAAGAGGTAGGTATTCTATAGTTAAGCTAGCCGATACTTATGGATGAGGTACAGTATATTGAATGATATTGAAATGATATTAACTGATCTGGATGGCACTTTGTGTGACACTGATGAAGCCAACAATTTAGCTTATAAACAAGCGATTGGTTACTGTGCACCCCATCTGCAAATCCCTTTAGTAAGAAGAATCACTAAAGAGGTGGTCGATAAACACTGTGGCGACGAAGTATTAACCGAAAAAATCCAAGAAAAGAAGATCGAGTATAATTCGGAGTTTTTAGGTTATACTTACCTTAATAAAGAGCTAATTGAATTTTTGATTGTTAATAAGAGCACTACTAAGGTATGTTTAGTAACTAAAGCTTCTCCTGAAAGAGTTATTCAGCTTATTGATCATCACAACTGCGCTAAATTGTTCGATAAAATATTTTTTTGCAAGGATATACACAATAAGTATCAATATGCACTTAACGAAATCAATATTTGCTCTAAAAAGGTTCTAGTTTTCGAGGATGATGAGAATGAAATACTCCACGCCAATGAAGCTGGAATACCAAATAAAAATATAACCAAGATTAGCTTATAAGTGAGGATTAAGACGTGAATCAATATACCATCGTAAAAAACGAGTATTTGAACAAAGATATAAAAGCATTCTATCGCTGTGAATATTATGGGCTTAATAAACCTGGTAACCCTAACTATCTCAATATCTTAAAAAATACGTTTGGTAATGAGTACGCATCTAAATTATTAGCTGCTAAAGATTCAGTTAAGTTTAATCTTGCAAATGAACTTTCAAGCATACTATCTAATATAGAAGATGATGAAGTCACTATATGTGTCGTACCTAGGTCAAAAAAACTCAATACCTACAATGGGACACAGTTAAAGTTTACTGAAGCCATTAGAGAAACAATTCCGTTAGTCACACATTCGAAGAATAAATTAGTGGATGGTAGTGATTTTATAGTTCGTCATACTGATACTCTTACTACTCATCTAAAAAACACTAGTTATGCTGGTGAAGGCAATGCACCATATCAAGGAATTACCAGAGATACTTGTAATATTTCGGGAAGAGTAAGAGGAAGGCATGTACTATTAATTGATGATATTTATACAAAAAATGTCAATATAGACGAAGATGCTATTCAATGTCTATTAGATTATGGTGCGAAGGACGTTACTTTTTTTAGCATTGCTCGTGTACCACACTATACATTTCAAGATGACCTCCCAGACGAGATAGTTTTTGCTACAAAGCGTCACTAAATTATTGAAATAAATATATTTTTACAAGTAGGCTTCCAATGAAAATAACAGATCATGCTCTAAATGTTTTAACAGCTCGCACCTTCAAAGGTATAGGGGAGGCATGGTTAAATAATAATCTAACAACTAAGATCCCTTATGAAGCTATTGTAGAGCTCATTGCGGCAAAGGATGCCAGCGTAACAGAGCAAGCTTTTTTAGAAATGAAGGCTAGGCTTGAACGTTTGATTGAAAACTTAGGCGATAGTTGTGATGGTGTGGTAGCAATAGGCGATGATAACTACCCAACTCTTCGTCGAGAACTAAAGAAAAAAGGTGATATCCCAAGCTTCTTGTTCTACAAAGGAGATTTGGATTTACTATCTCCTGATAATTATAATGTTGCTGTTATTGGTGTGCTCAATCCAGATAAAGAAACCGAGGTTGATGAAAACCTGGTAGTTGAACAGTTCATCAAAAAACAAGATGCCACAATTGTCAGTGGCTTAGCAGATGGCTGTGATAGCATCTCGCATAGAAAGGCACTAGCATTAAACGCTCGAACTGTTGCTATCTTACCCAGCCCGTTAAATAATATCTTACCAGCTCAAAACATAGATTTGGCTCGTGAAATTGTTGAAAACCAAGGTTTGCTAATTACTGAGTATTTAACGTCACCTTCATCTGCTAACTTTAGAGAACAAGCAGGTAGATATGTAAAGAGAGATCGTCTGCAAGCGCTTTTTAGTGATTTAGTCGTATTGAGCGCTAGTTATTGTAAAACAAGCCTTGATCCCAATAATCCTAAACCAGATAGTGGTTCCCGTCATGCTATGGAGAAAGCTAAAGAATATGATATTAAGCGTGCTGTAATATATAACGAAGACTATCAGAACAATCCTAAGTACGATTTAAATCGACAAATCATAAAGGAAGATGGTCCACAAGCCATAGTAATTAACCCAAAGGATATAGAGAATTCTTTACCTAGTAATCTGAAAGAATCAAATGGAAGACTTTCAACACCTGAGCAAGTAGGTCTAGGCTTCTAGTTAGTGTCCATATAGGTTGTAATCAACTTATATGGACATTTCTCTCTATTGATCAACGTTCTAATTGACGCATTATGAACACCAATTAAAATAATCCCGCACGATTGAATTTTACTATAAAAGAGTCAAGAAACTGGTTTACAGCCCCGGCGTCTAAAAAGTGGTCGATGCCCATTCGTAACTGGACGTCTGCTCTTAATCGCTTTATGATTATGTTTGGTGATCGTAGTAGTAAGTATTTAATCTAAATGGCAGTTACACAGAATTCAGGATGGTCTCCCCAAAATCTAAATTAACCCCAGTTCGGGATAAGGGCTCAAAAAAAAGATAAAAAAAGAAGTCCAAAGTTGCTAAAGTAAGTTTACCAAGACCACTTAAGCAAAAAGGACTTCTTACATGGAC
>NZ_JBQSVP010000093.1:0-12249 GCF_052376345.1 Psychrobacter sp. AOP5-GZ1-6
ACATACAATCTTTATCATTAGATGAGCAAAAAGAAGTGCTTTTAGCCTCTGCTTCAGTACCTCTATTTTTTAAAGCATTTAATAGTATTCAAAATGAGCGTTATACAGATGGTGGGCAAGGGGGATATCTAAAATCACAGGGAAATACACCTATCACTCCATTGATAGAAGCAGGCTGTCGTCACGTTATTGTGACGCACTTAGCTGATGGTTCACTATGGCATCGTCATGATTTTCCTGACACCTCTATTATAGAGATCCGACCTAGCATTAAAATAGGCGGTACGATGGCGATGTTCGATTTTTCAGTTGAAACAGTCGATAGACTAATACAAGCAGGCTATCACGATACTATAAAGGCTTTGCAAAAAGTAAAGCTTAACTTGAATAGTGTTCATTCACTGCGCCAAAATGCCACACTACTATCAAGTACGTTAAGTGATACAGAAGGAGATAATGCGTTAGAGAATGCTATGAATAGATTACGGAATAATAGCTAATACGTAATGATAGTCATATCTCTCACCAAGTATTGGAGTGAGATATGCTGAATAAACCTTATAAATAAACTTAGTAAACTAACGACTCGATGATGCGTTTGACATGACTAAGAAAAAGTAAAGCTATAGTATAGTCAAGTCTATATAAATCCGCTACAGCGTCATCCTCGCTAAGCATATTAATGTATAACTTGCACTCGGTTTCCTTGTATCGAAATTATATTGAACTGACTATACAGAATTCAAAGCAGAAGCGGTTAAGAGATTCAGACAACATAGCTTCAATTGATATGAAGCACTAAAATTTCAGTGCTCAATATTAGTCAATATGGAATATAGAAATGCTAGAACCATTACAGACCCAAGATGCATCGACTTGGCTAATTCATGCAGTTTATTATAATAATCTATGGCATCAATGCGATGATTATTTACGTACAAACCCACTTCCTGAACTCAGTAAAGTTGAAAATAATTATTATAAAAGCAGACGTACTTTACTGTTGAACCAAAAACAGAATTGCCAGCTTACAGCATTAAGACTGACTTATAGCGAGAGTCAACTAAATGAATATCTAGAGCATGATTTGATACTAATGCTTGACCCTGATGAAAAAGGCATAAATGGAGATGGTGTTTTTTATTCACTTTATGCTCGTCAGCATCCAGATAGAAAATGTCATATTCCCTACAGTGTTTTGCTAGAAAATCTAACCAAAAAAGAGCAACTTTTTTTTAACCTTTAACCTTTTGTTTAATTTGAGAGTCATATGGATTTAGGTAATATATTACAGAGTATACTTGGGCTGGTTTTTAATAAATTTGAAATTACGGCAATGGCATTAGAACATAACCCTTATATATTCTTTGCTATTTTAATAGCATTTTTATTTTTTATTGCAACTGGTGCTTTAGCGCTGAAAAAGACTAATAATGGCGCAAGTAGTATCCTAAAGTTTGCGCCTAGTATCTTAACCAGTTTAGGGCTATTAGGTACATTTTTTGCTCTTACCGAATCTTTAGTAGGGTTACAGCTAAATGATTTAGGTAATATCAATAATGAAAATTTGTCTGACTTCATTAAAAGCTTAGGTTCAGTTTTTAGTTTTTCTATATTAGGTATAAGCTCTGCAATATTTTTTATGATTGTTAATTTCTCCATATTGGCTCGTAGAAACAATCAAATTTTAAGTCAAAAAGTTAATTCTAAAGTTGAAATGCAAAGTCGCCAAACTAAGTTAGATACACTTAATATGTCAACTTTAAATGAACTGAAAAGCCATAGTCAGTATCTGAACAATTTGGCTAATATTTCATCCAAAACCAATATTCAAAGTGATTATTTACAAGAAATAAGTGGTCTGACTAAGCAGCAAGGTGATGTGCAAAAAACCCAAGCAGAAGCGCAGCAGCAACTATTTATGACTCTTAGTAATACTTTGACTCGTATGTCTAGTGCGATTACAAATATCGAAACTGGCTACGATATGGACAAGCTGGGCGATGTTATTTCCGAAAAAATTGGAGAAGTACTCACAGAACCCTTAGCTAAAATGACTCAGGCATTAGAAAAAAATAATAGTGATGTCATCCATAAGTTATTGGCTGATTTAAAAGAAGATATATTAATACCTATCAAAAATGAAATTGCCGCTACCAATGAGACGACCAGTAAAGTTATTGAGGCAGTTGATAAGAGTCAAGTCACTAACACTCAGTTGATTGTAAAACTGGGGGATGTGACTCAGCAGATGGGTAATTTTGTCACAAATACAAATTTACTAGTCAGCGCAATGGCGTCTACAGTAGATCAGATGGAAACGTTACAGCAAAATCAAGATAAAACATTAAAAGAATTCAATACTGATCTACAAGACAATCTTGCTGGTATTCAGCCTGCCATTGAAAAGGGTATGAAAGCTGCTGAAGACGGCATGACAAGCTCAATTACATTAGCAACCACTGCTATGAAAGGTGCAATACAAAGCAGTGTCGAAGAAATATCATCGACAGTCGCTAAAATGGGTGAGTTGCAGGTTACTCAGGACAAAACGCTAACAGACTTTAATGTGGGTTTAAAAGAGAACCTTGCAAGTATTCAGCCTGCTATCGAAGAAGGTATGGAGACTGCTAAAAATGGAATGGTAAGTTCGATTACCTTGGCAACAACCGCCATGAATACGGCGATGAGTGGTGTTATTACTCAAATATCTGAAGACGTTGTTGAAAATTTAGGTGGTGTATTAGTCAAATTCGATAGCAATATGAATGGTCATTTAACTCGTATGAACGATGAGCTTTCAGATACAGGGTCACGAGCAGCTGTCTTGATTGATTCTAGTGCCAGTGCATTAAGAGATACTTTAGGTGATATTGATAAGACATTGGATGACTCCTCAAAAAAACTAAAAGACGAATTAGAAGCCTTCAGAACAGAGTATCAATTTAGCCTAGATACCTTCTTCACACAACAGAATGAAGCCCTTGAGCAAACCCTTGGCGTCCAGAATAAGAGATTACAGGAAACGGCAGATCAACTCGGTAAGCAGTTTGAAGGTATGGATGAGGCACAACGAAAACTTAATGAAGAATCATTAAAAACTATAGATAGATCACGCGAAGTGTATGGGCCACTCCTGAATCAAATGGCAACCATCGCAACCACTTTGAATAAAGGTCAAAGTACGTTAGTCAAAGACCTACGGGCTATGCAAGATCACACTGATGACATTAATGATGCACTTAAAGAATTAGGGCAGACGATGCCAAAAGAATTTACCAAAGCCTTTGAGACGCTAAATGATGCTTATATTAATAAATTTAACACTAGTAATGCAGTTTTAGAAAAAATGATGAAAGAGATGATTACTGCCTCCGCGGTATTGTTGACTGCCAGTAATAGCATAAATCAAGATGACGAATAAAGGAGCACACACATGCTAATGTATGACGATGAACCTTTAGAGAGTTATGAAGAGGATGCCACCACTTGGATTGCTTTGGCTGATATGATGACAGGATTGATGGCAATATTTTTGGCATTGAGTATTGCTATCTTGTCTATGCAGCAAGATAAAAAAGATGCCATTATTTTGGCAGTGTCGGACAATTTAAAAAAAGCACTAGAAGAGAAGGGTATCCCTGCCAATATTGATAAAAAAACAGGAAGGCTTATTGTTTCAGAAAAAACCAATTTTGGTCATGGAGAGGCTACGCTTAAGGACGAGGGTAAACAAAGCCTCGATATTATTATGCCAGTCTATGCCAAAGCTATATTTGGATTGACTCTGGAGCAACAAAGTAGGATTGATCGTATTGTCATTGAAGGTCACACCGATAGAGTTGGTAGCTATACCTCAAATATGACCTTAAGTAGTCAGCGTGCAAACGCTATCTTGGCACACGTCGACAGCATGCCAGAATTTGCTTATAAACAACAATTTTTACAGAAGCTGACGGCCGTTGGACGTGGCGAAAATGATGCCAGCACCCCAGATGAAGTCGCCAATCCAGATGATAGAAACGTGGTCATACGGTTTGAGTTCAAAGAAGGCGATGACCAAGAGACTTCTTTAAAAGCTCCAGAAGATACAGTTGAGAAACTGAATCAAATGACCTCAGCACCACAAATATGAGTAACTGTTCGCTATGAAAAAAAGTATGTCTGTTAATTTTATTGCTGACTTTTCTCACATTAATGCTGACACCATGAAATCATTAATTCATCAGAGCTTGTTTGATAACATGCCCTGGCAAACATTGGATCTGAGTGTTTTGCAAGAAGTGGATATCGATGCTGATCTTAAAAAACGTGCCGAGCAAAAATTTGATACTTTAAAAATAAACCAGACCAGTGCCTTTAGTGTTATTGATGTACTGGCATTAGTGATCATCGAAAATGAAGAATGGAAAAATAAAGCCATTGCTAAAACTGTCACTAATAATTGGTGGCTATCTGCCCTAGAGATGGAGGATCAACAGGCACTATATGCCAGCTTAGTATTGGTACTGCAATATCAGCGAAACCCTGAGTTGTATGAGAAATTTGCTAATATATATGCCTTAAAAGCACTAATAGGAATGTTATTAGCAGATGATAGTTATAAGTGGCAAGACAATATGCTTAAGCTTTCAGTGAAAGCCTTATTGTCTCAGCAACCTAGCCATTTTGCTACAGTAGCATTAGAAAACCATATTACAGTTCATCAACTGTTATCCAAGCATAAACTGCCAGTGAGTACGGATTTTGAAAGTAAAGCAAATGAAGAGTGGCTTGCTCTATATCTAAAACTGACAGAAAAACAACTATCTTCCTATAGCCGCGCCATTAACCCTTATCTCAAGCGTCGGTCCGATATACATTCTGCCGTCAGTCGTGCTGAATCGATTTTTAGTAATCGTTACTTTAAAACAGATTTATCGACACTCGAAAAGCAAACGCACAAATTTACGGATATTCATATATGGCTAAAAGAGTGGAATAAAAATCCTGCATTCAAGCAATTATTAGGTAAAGAATATCAACAGATTCTGCGTTGCTGGCTGGGGGCAGGAAACTATTACCAATTAGAAAAAGCGGTGAGGTACATCGCGCAAGTCAACGATGAAGATATTGAAAGTAATCGTAGTATCTCTATCAACCGCTATATATTTTGGACAAACTACCAGCAGCATATTATCGATTATTGGTTATTGATTCCTAGTAATCAACAAGCTAAGTACCAACCTATATTTGCCACTGCTAACATTAAATTGGTGAGTAAGGAGTCCACCTTAAATTACTCTAGTTCAATGATTGCAGAAAAT
The DNA here is from genome assembly GCF_052376345.1 of Psychrobacter sp. AOP5-GZ1-6. Taxonomy (NCBI): domain Bacteria; kingdom Pseudomonadati; phylum Pseudomonadota; class Gammaproteobacteria; order Moraxellales; family Moraxellaceae; genus Psychrobacter; species Psychrobacter sp. AOP5-GZ1-6. Next base: position 5,307 of record NZ_JBQSVP010000093.1, read on the forward strand.
GTAGCTTCGGTACCAACAGTCTTACTTAAGTTTGATGATTATTACTTTATCCAGCCTTTAGTTAACACAGGAGGGAAAGCTGACTTAGTGATGACGAGCAGTGTGGCGCTCCTCGATAGCGCATTACAACCTAATGAAATAGAAAGCCATGTTTTTAATAACATTGAACTCAATCTTATCCATGATCATATGTTTTTGTGGCAACGAGATATGGCAATGTGCCTGAAAGAGAGTTTTAAAATCATTATGGGTAATCCTAATAGGTTTGTGTACACGCCTACTTTTGGTGATAGCTTTATCAATCCAAGTAAGAATATAGACCATAAAGGACGATTAGAAAATATAGAGCGTTGGTATAAATACTCTCGTCACAAAGATGAGTTGGATAAATATGCTATTAGCTACCAAAAGCGTCATGTACGGCATGGATGATTGAACCACTCTAGGATTGTAGTGGTCAACTAATCTAGGACACCTGATAAGAGATTTTTATTAAAGTAGCGTTTCTCTTTTTCAGCTGGTGTTAGATAATTATTGAAAGTATGCGGTCTCACGGTTTGATAATAGCCCCCAATATAGTCAGTAATGGCGGTTGATGCCTCATCGATATTCTCATAACTACCTTTTGGTATCCATTCTGTTTTAAGGCTTCTAAAGAATCGTTCTGTTGGGGCATTATCCCAACAGTTTCCGCGACGGCTCATACTTTGCGTTATGCCATTACAACTGGCCACGGATTCAGCGAATGTCTTACTGGTGTGGGTACCTTGATCAGAGTGAAACAACACGCCACTTGGCTTTAAGCGAGTCTGATACGCCATCTGCAACGCCATCTGCAACGCCTTAGCGGTCAGTGCGCTATCAGGGGAATCTGATACAGAAAAGCCAACAATACGACGGGCATACAAGTCTAAAGTAACGGCTAGGTAGCACCAGCCGCCTTTGATGCGAATATAGGTCACATCACCTGTCCAAACTTGATTGGGTGCTGTTGGGCTAAAGTTATGGTTCAATAGGTTTCCATGGATTTTATGCGTGTTATCAGCGTGCTTATATTTATGCATTTTTATTTGACGACTTTGAAGTCCCATCTGCGCCATGAGTTTACCTGCTATATAACGAGTCAGCTTGATGCCATGTTCATTCATCATGATGGCGGCAATGCTACGAGCACCTGCTGAGTGCTTTGAATCGTTGAATATTTGACGTATTAAGGCTCTAGTTTTGACGGCTTCAAGGCTAATTGGCTTGGGCTTTAGTCCATAGTAGTAACTACTCTTCATCACGCCAAACAGCTTGCACAGAAGGCTTTTATTGACCTGCTTGTCTTGCTCTGCAAGCTGACTGATTAACGATAGCCGTTCAGGCTGTCCAAGGCCAGCAGAGCAGAAGCCTTTTTTAGTATGTCTCGCTCCATAGTCAGCCGTTTAACCTGTTTACGCAGTTCTTGGAGCTCTCGCTGCTCATCTGTTAAGGCGTTGCCGACTTTAGGTGCTTCGCCATTTATTTCTTGACGGTACTGAGTCAGCCATTTCTGCAGAGTGGATTTACCAACGCCCAGTGAGCTTGCCACATCGGGTATTTTACGTTTGTGTTCAACGACTAAGCTGATGGCTTCTAATTTGAATTCTCGGGTATATTGATTGCGTTTGTTGGTCATACTGTTTTCCTCTTTAGGTTAGTATAAACCTCTTATGCGCTGTCCAAGTTTATTATGCCACTACACATTACACTAGCAAGGCATTTGCTGAATCCGTGGCTAGTTGTGACGGCATGATTCAAAGCATGAGCAGAAAGGGTAATTGCTGGGACAACGCGCCAACTGAACGCTTCTTTAGAAGCTTTAAAACGGAATGGATGCCAAAGGGTGGTTATGAAGATATCTTTGAGGCTAAGAGTGCTATCACTGACTATATCTGGGGCTATTATCAAACTGTGAGACCCCATACTTTCAACAATTACTTAACACCATTAGAAACAGAGAGACGCTATTTTAACAAAAACCTCTTATCAGGTGTCCTAAATTAGTTGACCACTACAGTTGTTTCACTCTGATCAAGGCACCCATTACACTAGCAAGAAGTTTGCTGAATCTGTGGCAAGTTGTAATGGCATGAAGCAGAGCATGAGCCGAAAAGGTAACTGTTGGGACAACGCGCCAACTGAAAGGTTCTTCAGGAGCTTTAAAACAGAATGGATGCCAAAGGGCGGTTATGAGAATATTGCTGAAGCTCGGACTGCCATTATTGATTATATTTGGGGCTATTATCAGTCAGTGAGACCACACCGTTTTAATGACTATTTAACACCGCTAGAAAAAGAGAAACGCTACTTTAACAAAAACCTCTTATCAGGTGTCCTAAATTAGTTGACCACTACACAGGCTGTCAAAATACGATGTCATCGTCTAGCGCAACGCCTGTATCTACCTCTAATGCTGTCACCACGGGTCTCATGAAAACTCAAAGTAACTATGCTGATACCCGTTATTTAACGATTGACGGCAAAGACTATCCCGTTTCTGAAAACTCTGCTCGAGTAGTCATCAATAAAGCGAAAAATGTACCAGAATTGGTCGCTGATATTTTTGATGGAAAAGGTAAAGTTGCAGTACCAGGCTATAAAGTGATGTTGATGGTTCGAACTAACTCAGTGGCTGCAGAAGGCAGAAAGCTAGATAATGGTAAAGTTATCGATAATCGCATGATCCATCGTGGCAGCAAAACTCTTGTTGGTATCCCTGTTGTCAATGGTCAAGCAAAACTTGATCAGGCACAATTATTAAATTTCGATATCATTTATGACGATTTATCAACAGTCGTTGCAGAGGGCGAAGTGGTCAAACCACGTGGTACCAAAATAACCAAAGCAAATATACCAGTTACCAATAAAAAAGTGGTCGTACACTCTTTGACCTTACCTAACATTGCTAGCGGTGAAAGTGCAGGTGGTGGTGTTAATTTCGAAGCCAGTGCAACAGTAGATGGTAAAGTCATAAAAACTGGCGCTAATAGTGCTTTTAATATCTTTTATACTGCGACTAGTGATAATGCTAGAGGATTCTAGTTGTTGAGTGCTAACTGGTAAGAACAGGCTCTGACTTCACTAGATGAAGCTAGAGTCGTTTCCGTTTAATCGTTATCTGTTTTTAAAACCACTAACAAACCCAATGGGTTATCTACTATGGCTTTAAGGAATTCTCACGTGGTTAATAATACCTCAAATCAATCCTCGCATTTCCGACTATCTCCGCTATGCTATTCTGTTTTATCGTTACTCTTTATGTCAGTACCAGCGACTGCTGCTGAATTACAAGATAATGCTGATTCAGAGCCTAGCACCACATTAGATACAATTGTCGTTACCGCAAACCCTTTATATGCCATTGATCCGAGTGAAGACAATGATTTATATAATGCCAATGTCGCGACGGTCGGCACCAAGATACCAGATTATCTAGAAAATATTCCACAGTCTATCAGTGTGATCACCCAAGCAAAGATTGATGACTTAAATCTTGATACCTTAGATCAAATTGCCAAACGCACGACAGGCTTACGAGTTCTGCAAAATGATGATGGGCGCTCGTCTATTTACTCTCGTGGTTATGAGTATGACCAATACAGTATCGATGGGCTCGCATCTCCCATGGCAAGTATCAATGGCACCTTGCCTAATTTAGCCGCATTCGACCGAGTGGAGGTCATGCGCGGACCTTCTGGTTTGTTTAATTCAGCGTCAGAGATGGGCGGTGTTGTGAACCTGGTTCGAAAGCGCGGTAAAGCCGATGGAGATCAAATTCTAGAAGCCAATGTTAGCAATCCGACAGGCTACGGCGTGTCTGCTGATCTGCAGGGCAGTTTAAGTGCTGATGACAGTCTCGTTGGTCGCACGGTGCTGCAATACAATCAGCGTGCCAATCCAGTAGTCGATGATATCGGCGGGAAAGACAATCAAAACAGTACGGTCTACGTCAGTGCCGACAAGCAATTGAATGAGAACAGTAAATTTGGTTTTGGCTACTTGATGCAAGATCGGCAAATTACCCCTGATAATGGTCTGCCTACCTTTGCTGATAAATCATTAATATCGCTACCACGTGATGATTTTTATGGTGCCAAGTGGAACGATTTTAACAGTCAAAGCCATGATGTTTTTGCCGATTTTGAGCATCGTCTTGCTAGTGCCGGCGTCATCAGTGCTGGTATGCGCTACTCTGATAGAGAAGCTGATTATAATTATGCCTTTGCAGGAGGCGCCCTTGAGGATAATAAAACCAGTGTTGCCGGTATTGGTGCAGATATTCACGAAACGTCGCTTAGTGCTGATGTCAATCTAAGCCAACCGTTTAAGATTGGCAACCATCAAAGCGAATATGTCATTGGTGCTGACTATAAACGCTTTAAAACTGATAATGAAAACGCGCGTACTAAAGCCTTGGGTCAAGGTTTAACGGTCGGACAAATCAATGATTTGAACGAAGTCAGTATTATTGAGCAAGCACGTCGCGGTGAAAAAGGCTTTGCGCTTGCCCATACTGAGAACACCCTGAGTGAAACGGGTTTATACGGCAAAGTGAATTACAAGCCTATCGATAAATTAAGCCTAATTGTCGGCGGTCGTTTGAGTCATTATGAGATAGAAAGTGATGATAAGATTAGCAATGCTGATGCCAGTACTGACAGTAGTAGCAAAGCCACTGGTTATGGGGCTGCTGTGTATGAGCTGACGCCGAATATCAATGCCTATGGCAGTTATACTCAAGTCTTTACCCCGCAATATGTTGCCAATCAAGACGGCGAATTACTAAAACCGCGTGAAGGCGATCAGATAGAAATCGGTCTAAAAGGTCATTGGCAAGATACCTTGTCAGCGAGACTGAGTGGCTACCGTCTGACCGATGAAAATGCTGCTGCTCCCACAGCAGATGGCGATCAAGTGGCATTAGGAAAACGTCAAATGCAAGGCGTAGAAGTAGAAGTTAATGGCGAAATTATGCCTAACTTACAAGTATCTGGTGGCTATAGCTATTTAGATAGTGATATCAAACAGGCATCGAGTGATAGGGATGATGGCATTTTCCTATTGATGCCCAAGCACTCTGCTAATCTTTGGGTAAGCTATAAAGCGGATAATTTGCTTGCTCGTCCATTAACAATGGGATTGGGTGTCAACGCCGTCGGTGAATTCTCATCCTCGCAAGGTATCAAGGCAGATTCTTATAATACCTGGGATGCGATGGTCAGTTATCCATTTAATGAGCAGCTCACTGGTCAATTAAACGTTTATAATTTATTTAATAAAGACCATTACGTCCGTGTCGGTTCGCTCAATACGTTTAATATACCGGGTGATGAACGTGAAGTAAAAGCGTCACTGTCTTATAAGTTTTAGCTAGAATCACGGCTTGCTATATCGTAAGCCTAATAAATGAGGCGCATTGAGTTGATCAGGCGCCTTATATTTTTTGTGAAATTATTTTTTATAAGGGGTCCGTTATGTCCCAAGTTGTTGATAATCTTTATACTGATAAAGTACCATTACCCGTGGCGACCAAAACCAAGTTTATGAATCATGTCAATGAAGAGCATCAAGATGAACTGGCGCTGTTTGTAGAAGCATTTGCTGATACCAAGCTTAGTAATGAGATGGCAGTTGTGGTAGCAGAGGTCTATAGCGATGGACTATTACTTGAAGCGTCGGTGCAAAATGTAGGGCTTTTACTAAATCTAGAAGCTGACGCGCGGCCTGATGCTGTCAGTCAATTCTTTATTGAATTTGAAAATATTATTGATGAAACCATTACTTTGAAGTCGCAATATATCAATCTCTTGCAAGTGGCTTCAAAGAAACTTGGTAAGCAGGCGATAAAACAGCAAGAGCGGCATTTCACAGTGATTGATGGTTATTACGCCAGCCCGAATATGTTCCGATTGGTAGTCGCTGCACCTGCTGATACGCCACTGAATCATGCAGGATATGCCTATCTGTTTGAAATGAATGCTGACGTATCAATTAGTCATGAATCTACCAACGCCTCTGCTAACGCCTCGGAGAAATTACAGCGTTATTATACCTTACGAAAAGCATGGCAAGATGCAGAAACTCAGCAAATACAGGGTTGGGTGGATACTTATATTCATGGTGATACACCTGGTGGTAATTGGGCGAGAGCGGCACTAGCTGGCACACAACTGAAAAGTGTTCGCGATTATCCTGAAAAGATTGCGCATTTAAATGACGGACAATGTCTGCTTATCTGCGACGAAACGTCTATACCAACAGTCGCTAATTTATTAGAAAATTGGCAAAATCCGATAGCGCCAATTGTCATTGTCGTTACTTGTGATGTGGCAGATAGGGTTTATCTACAAGATATCGAATTCAGTCAGACGTTGGCACAGATAGATAATTTTAAACAACATAACATAGTGCATATTTTGAATACACCAGCCATCAATCTCCCTGACACTATTATCTCTACGATAGATAGCTGCTTAGAGGCCACATCTATTCATATAGATAAAATCTGGGGTGCAATTAGTGCAGCGGATGCCAAAGTGTTAAGGCGTCAACTAAAGGCTCAGTTTGATTTATCTCGGCAGGATATGGTCATGAAGGTGTATTGGCGAGCGTCTTAAAGAGTGGATATAATCAGAAGAAAGTTAGAATATGCTATCAAGTCTTAATTTTGTTAATATGACCTAAATGAACTGGGTGTGTTGAACATTCAACCATGTCCCTGACAGAAAATATTTTTTATCAATGAAGTGGCAAAAAGAGTCCTGTACCAGTTTGTTAAGTAAGGGCTGATGCTAAAATTATCTCGTAATGCGTTGCAACTTTAGCTAAGATTTCTGCATTATCGTCAATTTGCGCCTTGTCTGGAACAATTTTAGCGATCACTAGGGGCTATTTGTGAATGTTCAATACGGCCTAGTTT
>NZ_JBQSVP010000094.1:0-12149 GCF_052376345.1 Psychrobacter sp. AOP5-GZ1-6
CAATTTATCTAATTTTTATTACCATTTTTAAAATGAAGACACGCCCTAGTATCTAAAACACTTACCAAACAGTTTTTCCTATCTTACCTCACCTTTACTGATCTTGTGTATAAGTGATAAAATAAAGTCCAAAACGTTATTCGACGTTTGATTTATTTGTTAATTACATAGGTATGTAATGATGGACGTCTAGTTTTAACTGGTCGTCCATCATTGCATGCCAATCTGCTTTTATATAAACAGGTGGTTCCGCTCATGGAAAAATTCATAGCTATTATTATGGCGGTTTTTGCCGCACCTTTGCTTATTGGAGGTACCTACTTACTCTCGTTAGGCGGTAGCGCTTACTATGTTATTGCTGGCATTACGATGCTTGTCACAGCATTCTTGCTATTTAAAAGACATTGGAGCGCCTATGGGCTCTATACTATTTTTATTATAGCGACCCTGGCTTGGGCGCTTTGGGAATCTGGGTTTTATTGGTGGGCACTGGCAACTCGCTTGGGCTTTCCGCTGATATTTGGTTTATTAATGTTATTGCCATGGGTATCTAACAAGATGCAGGGTAATAAAACTCGAGTATCAAAGAGCTCTGATAAAAATTTAGTTGCTAATGGTACATCGAGCTTACATTCCGAAAATCTTATTACAACTCCCTTCAAAGACGCCAAAAATAACTCAAAAAACCCTATTTATTATTGGGGATTGCTGGCTAGTGTGGTTGTGGGCGCACTGATCTCTTTTGGTAGTATGGCTAATAATGCCACCGATAAGTTAGGTGAACTCAATTTAACTGCCAAAGATGGTGCTGATCAAAATTCAACACCTACAAATCTTGGTGTTCCGTTATCAAATGGCGAGCAAACGCCAGAGGGTGAGTGGAGCGCGTATGGTGGTACTGACTATGGGCAGCGCTACTCGCCTCTGACTCAAATCACCACTGATAATGTCAAAGACTTAGAGCTTGCTTGGCAAATTCAAACAGGTGATGTCAAAGGTCCTAATGATATCGGTGAGACCACCTATCAGGCAACTCCTTTAAAGATTGGCAATGCCCTATATATGTGCACTCCACACAACTGGGTATTAGCTTTGGACGCAGACTCTGGTCAAACATTATGGAAGTTTGACCCCAAAGTAGGAAAAAATCTACAACGCCAACATCAAACGTGTCGAGGCGTGTCCTATTATGCAGGTCAAGCTGGTACTGATAGTATTTCTCCAGTTATTAATGATGAGACAAATAGTAATAATGCAGCTGTGACTAACACAACTGTCAAGACCGGCCATACACCAGTTCAGAAAGTAGCTGGTAATACCTTTGAAAACGCGTCTAAGCAATGCGATGCAAAAATATTTATTCCAACTTCCGATGCTAAGTTATATGCACTTGACCCAAATACTGGGCAACGTTGTCAAGATTTTGGTAAAGATGGTGCTTTAGATTTAATGCACAATATGCCATTTAAACAAGCGGGTTATTATTATTCAACGTCGCCTCCGATAGTGGTAGGCAATACGATTGTGGTGGCAGGTGCCGTTAATGATAACTACGACGTCAATTCACCTTCTGGTGTTATTCGTGCGTATGATGTCAATACTGGCGAGCTACTATGGAACTGGGATTCAGGAGATCCTGATAACACAGCGCCTTTCGATGTCAATGATCCAACTCAGATGTACAAAACCAGTTCACCAAACTCATGGGCGATCGCCAGCGCTGATGAAGAACTTGGTTTGGTCTATTTCCCTATGGGCAATCGTGTACCGGATCAATTAGGCAGCTATCGAACCGCAGATGAAGAAAAATATGCGACGTCTGTTGTCGCTTTAGACATTAAAACAGGTAAAGCGCGCTGGGTTCAACAATTTGTTCACCATGATCTTTGGGATATGGACACGCCAGCTCAGCCAAGCTTACTTGACTTAAAAACCAAAGAAGGTGTTCAGCCTGCACTGGTTGTTCCCACCAAACAAGGCGATGTGTATGTATTGAATCGCGCAACAGGCGAGCCAATCGTACCGATCAAAGAACGCGCCGCGCCGCAAGGTTACTTGGTTGCAGGTGAACATGCCGCTCCAACGCAACCTTACTCTGGTTTGAGTTTTGAGCCGCCGATGTTGAAAGAAAAAGACATGTGGGGCGCTAGCCTCATTGATCAGATGATGTGCCGTATTGAGTTTAACCAACTCAATTATGATGGTCGTTATACACCACCATCGACGAATGGCAGTTTGGTCTATCCTGGTAACTTCGGTACCTTTAACTGGGGCGGCCTCGCCGTTGATCCTGAAAATGGCGTAATGTTTGGTATGCCAACTTATTTGGCATTTACATCAAAACTCATTCCTAGAGACAATCTTGGTGAGGGAGAAACCAATACAGGAGAGCAAGGAGTTAATGAAAATAAAGGTGCAGATTACGCGGTAGAGCTGGGACCATTTTTATCACCGTTAGGCATTCCTTGTCAGCAACCACCATGGGGCACAGTAGCGGGTGCTGACCTAGCAACCGGTGAGATTGCCTATCAACGTAGAAACGGTACCGTGCAAGATTTGTCCCCTATTCCATTGAAGTTTGAGCTGGGTGTTCCTGGTATTGGCGGACCCATCATCACAAAAGGAGGCGTAGCATTTTTGTCAGCGGCTACTGAAAACAACTTCCGCGCCTATGATTTAAAAAATGGCGATGTATTGTGGAATGTTCGTATTCCAGCAGGTGGCCAAGCGACGCCTATGACTTATCTAAATTCTAAAGGTGAGCAGATGGTCGTATTGGTAGCTGGTGGACATGGTTCAGTTGGTACTACTATTGGGGATTATGTTATGGCTTATAAACTTGCTGACAAAGCCAAGTAACATCATACCTGTTTAATGAAGCGGTAATGATTTGATTCATTGCCGTTTTATTACTAAGGCATATATCCAATTTACCTTACAATGAACAGTGGTATATGCCAAGATAAGTATAGTTTGATTACTACTGTTAGACTGCGTAACTAAAATGTTTCCCGTCTTTTTACAGATTTGACAGCAGGGGCTAGATTAGAATACCATTAAAGATTCTTTTTACTAATCTTACTTATTAGCTAGTGAGATCTTTCCGGAGTAATCCTATGCAATGGACTAAACCAGCTTTTCAAGATATCCGTATCGGTTTCGAAGTCACTATGTATTTTGAAGCGCGTTAAAATTTACTAGACTTAAATACATTAAAAGCCCTAGATGATTAGGGCTTTTATTTTTTTGGAAATATTGATTTATGTATATTCACGTTTTAGGCTCAGCGGCTGGTGGTGGTTTTCCACAGTGGAATTGCAATTGCTATAATTGTCATGGTGTTCGTCAAGGCACAATTGAAGCAAAGACCCGCACCCAGTCTTCGATAGCCATATCAGAGAATGGCATAGATTGGATTTTATTCAACGCGTCACCTGATATTCGTCAGCAATTATTTGAATTTAAGGCGGCACAGCCAGCACGTAACCTGAGAGATACAGGCATCACGAATGTGGTTTTGATGGACAGTCAGCTTGACCATACGACTGGGCTATTGACCCTGCGAGAAGGGTGTCCGATTCCTGTTTGGTGTACTGAGATGGTCTACCAAGATCTCACGACAGGGTTTCCTATTTTCAATATGTTGAAACACTGGAATGGTGGCCTGCAATATCACCAAATTGATCCGAAACAGACCTTTAATATTGAAGGTTTTAGCAATTTAGAATTGACGCCTTTGGTGATTAGAAGCTCGGCACCACCCTACTCGCCACATCGTAATAACCCCCATGATGGCGATAATATTGCGCTGATTGTAAAAGACTTAAAAACGCAAAAACAACTCTTTTACGCGCCAGGTTTGGGCAAAATTGACGATGATATTATGCAGATTATGGAAGCCTCTGATTGTGTGATGATTGATGGCACTTTATGGACTGACAGTGAGATGCAAGAATGCGGTGTCGGTACAAAAACAGGCCAAGACATGGGGCATTTACACATTAGTGGTGAAGATGGATCACTGCACTATTTAGATCAGCTCAAAAACATTCGTAAGGTATTGATCCACATTAATAACACCAACCCAATATTGAATGAACAATCTGAACAGGCTGCAACATTGAAACAACACGGTGTTGAAGTGGCGTTTGATGGTATGCAGATTGAATTGTAAGGCGACAGCAAAATGAAGATAATGCAAGAAGAAAAAATAGCCCTAAGCGTAGAGGCCTTTGAACAAGCGATTATGGCTAAAGGTCAGTATTACCATATTTACCACCCTTTTCATATCATGATGCATGAAGGACAAGCGACTCAACAGCAGATTCAAGCGTGGGTCGCCAACAGATTCTATTATCAAATCAATATTCCCTTGAAAGATGCGGCAATCATGGCGAATTGCCCCGATCAGCGGGTGCGTCAAGAGTGGATTCAGCGCATGATTGATCAAGATGGCGTGTATCCTGATGGTGGCGGTCGTGAAGCATGGTTGAGTCTGGCAGAAGCGGTTGGTCTTAGCCGCGAACAAGTGATTTCTGAAGAATTGGTGTTGCCGGGTGTACGTTTTGCAGTCGATGCTTATGTAAATTTTGCGCGTCGTACCTCATGGCGAGAAGCAGCCAGCAGCTCACTGACAGAGCTTTTTGCCCCGCAGATTCATCAATCGCGCTTAGAGTCTTGGCCAAAACATTATCCTTGGATTAAAGAGCAAGGTTATACCTATTTTCGCTCGCGCTTAAGTCAGGCCCGCCGCGATGTTGAGCATGGCCTAACCATTACGCTCGACTCATTCAAAACAGTTGAACAACAAGAGCGTATGCTAGAGATCCTACAATTTAAACTGGATATTTTGTGGACCATTTTGGATTCTTTGAGCTTGGTCTATGTCCATAATCAAGCCCCTTACCAAAGCGTCACTGATGATAATGTCTGGCATAAAGGATTGTTCAAATGAGTTTACCTGAACTAGATCACTCTATCGTCCCAGTATGGCGTCATGGTTATCGCTTTCAGTTTGAGCCTGCACAGAACGCTTATGTGTTGCTGTACCCTGAAGGGATGATCAAATTAAATGAGAGTGCCAGCATCATCGGTCAACACATTGATGGTCAAGCGTCCATTGCTGATATTATTAAAAAGGTGAAGGCTATGTTTGGTGATATACCTGAAATCGAGCAAGACATTATCGAATATATGTTGGTGGCTCAACGTGAACATTGGATTGATTTAGTATGACTGCGCCAGTAGGACTGCCATTATGGCTATTGGCTGAGCTTACCTATCGCTGCCCATTACAATGCCCTTATTGCTCTAATCCTGTTGATTATGCTCAGTATAAGCAGGAACTGACAACGCAAGAATGGTTCGATGTTCTTGATCAGGCGCGGCAAATGGGCACGGTGCAGCTCGGCTTTTCTGGCGGTGAACCACTCGTTCGTCAAGATTTAGAACAATTGGTCGCTTATGCTCATAACAAAGGTTTTTACACCAATTTAATCACATCAGGCATGGGATTGAACGAATCTCGGATTGCTCGATTAAAAGAGGCTGGCCTTGACCACATTCAGATCAGTTTCCAAGCCAGTGATCCAACGGTTAACAATGCATTGGCTGGCTCAAAACATGCCTTTGAACAAAAGTATGAGATGTCACGTCTGGTCAAGCAGTACAACTATCCTATGGTGCTCAACTTTGTCATTCATCGGCAGAATATTGATCAGATTGATCAGATTATTGAGCTGTGCTTAGAGCTGGAAGCCGATACCGTTGAACTGGCCATTTGTCAGTTTTATGGTTGGGCATTTGAGAATATCGAAGGCTTACTACCAACCAAAGCGCAAGTGGTTCGAGCCGAGCGTATTACCAATGAGCACCGCAAGAAAATTGAAAAACGTGGCATCAAATGTAAACTCATTTTTGTCGTTCCTGATTATTACGAAGAACGTCCTAAACCCTGTATGGATGGTTGGGGTAAGATTTTCTTGACTGTGGCACCGGACGGCACAGCCCTACCTTGCCATGCCGCCAGACAATTACCAATACAGTTCCCTAACGTACGCAACACCCAACTTGCAGATATTTGGTATGAGTCTGCGAGCTTTAATCAGTTTCGCGGTGACGATTGGATGCCTGACATGTGCCAAAGCTGCCCAGATAAAGAGCGGGATTACAGCGGCTGTCGTTGCCAAGCGTTTATGCTGACTGGGGATGCCAAAAATGCCGATCCTGTGTGTGGCAAATCACCTTATCATTATCTGATCGAGGAAGCGCGTATAAACAGTGAAACGCCAGTTTCCTTTGAAGAGTTACGCTTTAGGAACCCTAAAAACTCAAAGCTATTGAGTCAAGAGCAATTAATTCCTACTCGTACGGTAATGGATGAATAATGAATGCTCAGCCTGTGATATTTGATGGACATAACGACCTATTGACCCGACTGTGGCTGAGTGCAGCCGCAGATCCTGTGCATGATTTCATTTATGGTACGCTACCAGGACATTTGGATTTACAACGTTGTCAGAAAGCGGGATGGATGGGCGGCTTATTTTCTATTTTCCTGCCGCCCTACGCTTATGTTAAAAAAAACCATCCTGACAAGTTATCAAATCTCTCAGGCTTAGATTTTGAGCCGCAAAAAATCGTGGATATTTGCTGTGCACAGTTGGCACTTGTGCAACAATTACAGGCGCGATCAGACGGTCAGATTCAGATTTGTAAGTCTTTAGCGCAAATTCAAGCCTGTCAGCAGAATCAGCAATTAGCCATCATCCTTCATTTGGAAGGTGCTGAGTTTTTAGCCATTAAACCTGAGTTATTGGATGTTTTTTATGATGCAGGTCTTAGAAGTATAGGGCCACTCTGGAATAGAAAAAGCCTCTTTGGTGATGGCTTAAATGCCTCCTTTCCTCATTCTCCCGATACAGGATCTGGTCTCACGGATCAAGGTAAAGACCTCATTCTAAAGTGTCGTGAAAAACATATGCTAATCGATGTGTCGCATATGAATGAGCGTGCTTTTTGGGATACGTTAGAGATTATTGATCAGCCCATTGTCGCGACACACTCTAATGCACACGCGTTATGTCAGCAAGCAAGGAATTTGACTGACCAGCAACTGGCTGCCATTAAACAAAGCGGTGGTATGGTTGGGGTGAACTTTGATGTTGCATTTCTTCGTGCTGACGGTCAACGCAACACGCAAACTTCAGTTGATGTGATTGTCGATCATCTTGATTATCTAGTTGACCATTTAGGCGAAGATCACGTCGGTTTTGGCTCTGATTTTGATGGTTGTCTATTGCCAGATGAGTTATCTGATATCAGTCAAATCTCTATGCTGATTGAGCACATGCAACAACGACATTTCTCCGATCCACTCATTGAAAAGATTACGTCAAAGAATTGGTTCACTGTGCTGGATAGGATATGGCAGTGATAATCGAGCTTTTTGAGAGGCAATATTTTTTTCTAACATCTTGTCTCAATTGCTGCCTAATTAATAGACTGTAGTGGCATAATCAAGCATCTGTTTCACCAAGTTACATACGGGTCGTCTCGATAGCTGGTAGCTGACTGACCCCTACCGTCAAATCCGTATAAAAAAATTCGGGAGATTTTAGTTAGGGAGCCTGACGATAGAAACCCACCCACATCTAAATTAGTTGACCCTTACACCTTTTCAACCTTCTTAATTTAATTAAAGGAAGTCAATGTATTTAGGTCATAAGTTAGATATCTGAACGTAATTCTCTATTAATTAACCCGTATTGCGTAGACCCGCTGCCAAAGCATTGATACTACGGATTAATGGATCTTCAACACTAAAGTCACCGTCATCATATATAGTGTCTTTTTGTCTGGCACGTTTCAACAACTCGATTTGTATGTAGTTAATCGGATCTAAATAAGCATTTCGCCACTGCAGTGACGCGGCAAGGTTTTGCTGATGTGCCAATAATGATGTCTGGTTAAGCAAAGAATTTAAACCTGAAAATGTCAGCTCGTGCTCATCGATTACCGCTTGCATAATCTTTTCACGTAATCCCTCATCTTCACATAACTGACTATAAGCCTGAGCAATGCTCATCTCAGACTTGGTAAACGCCATTTCAATATTACTAATAAATACGTTAAAAAATGGCCAGCAACTGTTCATCTCCCTCATTAAAGCTTCGTCTTGTTTAACACTATGAAGAGCACTACCTACGCCATACCAAGCTGGTAGGGTAAAGCGCGCTAAAGACCAACCAAATACCCAGGGAATCGCCCGCAAGGTTGTCTTACTAGGCAGACCTTTGTTACGGTGCGCTGGGCGTGAGCCGATATTTAATAAAGAGATTTCCTGCACTGGCGTCACTTGTGAGTAGAACTGATAAAACCCTTCGGTATGGTCAGTAAGCGTACGATAACTTTGTTCACCCGCATCGGCTAGACGCGCAAAGAGTGCTTCATAATTTGGTAGTTCAGGCGGTTGCACCACAAATCTTGTTGAGCACGCTTTGAGGGTACCAGTGATGCCCATGGTAAGCTCAAATACAGCAGTATCGGTGTTGGCATATTTGGCATAAAGGACTTCGCCCTGCTCGGTGACTTTAATTTCTCCATGCAGTGTCCCTGCGGGCTGAGCGGCAATTGCATTATGTGTTGAGCCGCCACCACGACTGACAGAGCCACCACGGCCATGAAACAAGCGGGTTTTGATACCATATTCCTCAGCGATACGGTTAATGGTTTGCTGCGCGCTATACAGCTGCCATGCAGAGGTGATAATACCGCCATCTTTTGATGAATCTGAATAACCCAGCATGATTTCTTGCGTGTTATCTAAGTGTTGCAGCAACCCTCGATAAAGCGGATTATCCAAGACGGCAGGTAAAATCTTATCGATATTTTTAAGGTCTTCGATGGTTTCAAACAAGGGTGCGACGGGTAAGTCAGCGGACAGTTGCCCTTCGTCATTCACTGTACATAAGCCTGCAAAGCGCATGAGTAGTAACACTTCTAATAATTGACTGGCGTTATTGGTCATTGATATGACGTAACTGCCGAAAGTATCTTGCCCGACCAGTTTACGTAAGGTTGCCACAGAGTTCATCAAAGCCAATTGTTCGCGTGTTTTATCACTCAAGTTATCGGTATAAATGAGCGGTGTACCGGGCTTTTCAAGTAAGCGCGTTAGCCATTCTTGGCGCTCGGTTTCACCCAGAGTCTGATAGTCTGGTAAGTTCGAGGCATTGGCGAAAATATCAGCAATCACTTCACTATGATAAGACGATTCTTGGCGAATATCGAGCGCTGCTAGATGAAAGCCGCAGGTTTTGACCAGACGAATCGTATCAAGTAATAAGCCGTCACTATGTGCTTTGTCATGAGTATTGACACTTTTTCGGATGATACGTAAATCTTCTAACAACTCTTGTGGGTTGGCGTAAGCATCGTGTGCGGCGTCGAGGTCTGTACCTTTGCTTTGAATATGGCTATTAGTCGATTTTATTTTGGCAAGAATAATCGATAACAGTCTTCGGTACGGCTCATTGTTGTAATCGTCAGTATTGTAATCAAAGACTCGTCTGTCGAGCTCACGATAACTTTCAATTTTTGTATACACGTCAGGTTCGATAGCGACAATTGTATCGCTGTGAATCAGTTCACGACGCAATTTTTTGATCAACACTTGATAGTGACGCAAGACGGTATTGGCATGCATCAATACGGCCATTTCTGTGGTGTCATGAGTGACAAAGGGATTGCCATCTCTGTCACCACCGATCCAAGAACCAAAGCTCATGAACGCCGGTAAGGGATAGTCTGTTAGCTCAGGATAGATATCAACAATGGCGTCTTTAATATTACGGTAAACTTTGGGAATGGCGCTGAATAAACTGGCATTGAAATAATGCAGGCCATTATTGATCTCGTCATAGACTAAAGGTTTACGCGTCCGTACTTCATCAGATGAGCATAATAAATCAATGGTTTGCGCCGTTTGTTCTTTCGCTTGCTCATAGGCGAAACTGTTTTCAGGAAGATTATTCAAAGCATCGCTATGCTTGAATAAACTCTGCAATAGATTCATCGTCGTACGGCGACGCGCTTCAGTCGGATGGGCGGTGAATACTGGGATAAATTTTAGTTGCTCAATCAGCTCTTGCATTTGGGCGGGTTCAATATTGCGCTCACGACATTCAAGCAGCGTACGCCGAAACGAGCCTTCCCAGCTATGTTCCGATTGCATACGCAAGGCTTGACGTTGTTCTCGTAAGTAATTTTCTTCACTGAGATTGGCTAAGAAGAAATAGATAGAAAAGCTGCGGATGACATTTTTTAAGGTTTGGTTGTCTAACGAGGCAATAAAGTCGATGAGTTGTTGCTGGTTCGCTGCGTTAGGCGCCCGGCGTTGCTGGATAAAACCTTGGCGTAGGGTTTCAATCGTGTTGAGTGTTTGTTCGCCCGTTTGCCGAGAAATCGCCTCTCCTAGAAATGAGCCTAATAAGCTGATGCGTTCACGTAGTACGTCGTTATCAATAGTCATCCTTGATCTCCTGATCAAATTCATTCAAATATAGTCGTGCGGTCTTAAATGTAGGTTTTCTATGGTGTAAGCCATTTAACCTGTTTATGTGGATCTCGAAGCTCTCGCTTCTCATCAGCCAAGACGTTGTCAGCTTTATGTATTAATCATTTATTTTTTGGTGATACTGGGTCAGCCATTCCTGTAATGGTATATCTGTCTATCCCTAGTCAGCCAACAATATTATGAGTTTCATTATTACGATTGATGACTAAACTAACGGCTTCAAGTTTAATTCTCCAGCTTTACTAAACAGTCAGAATTAATATCAGCAATCGTTTTGGCACCAGTCAAGGTCATTGCGACGCGTATTTCTTTATCTAGCAGTTCTAACAAATTGCTTACCCCTGCACCGCCATCCGCTGCTAAAGCATAAATAAAAGCGCGCCCTAGCATGCAAATATCAGCGCCCAAAGCCAACATACGCACAATATCTAAGCCATTACGTATACCAGAGTCGGCTAAAATTTTAATCTCTCCTTTAACTGCATCGGCAATAGGAGGCAGAGCACGTGCACTGGATAAAACACCGTCCAGCTGTCGCCCACCATGATTCGATACGACTATGCCGTCGGCTCCAAAACGCACCGCATCTTTGGCATCTTCTGGGTCCAAAATACCTTTGATGACCATAGGCCCATCCCAGTACTCGCGAATCCAATCTAAATCTTTCCAAGAAATAGAGGGGTCAAAGTTATTACCTAGCCAGCCTATATAGTCTTCCAATCCTGTTGGCTTACCTAAATAAGTAGAGATATTGCCCAGATCGTGCGGACGGCCATTTAGCCCTACATCCCATGCCCATTGCGGATGCGTCATAGACTGTAAGTAACGGCGCATAGCAGCATTTTTACCGCTCATACCAGAGTGCATATCTCGGTAGCGTGCCCCTGGTACTGGCATATCTACCGTAAAAACCAAGGTCGAACACCCCGCCGCTTTGGCACGCTCCAAGGCATTTTTCATAAAACCTCGGTCCTTTAATACATAAAGCTGAAACCACATCGGACGGTTAATTTTAGGCGCTACTTCTTCAATCGGACAAACCGAAACTGTCGACATGGTAAACGGAATGCCTTTTTGATCGGCTGCCATAGCGGCCTGCACTTCTCCGCGGCGGGCATACATACCTGTCAGACCCACGGGTGACAACGCGACAGGCATAGACAGAGTTTCATTAAATAACTGCGTCTCGAGACTAAGCAGTGACATATCATTTAGTACACGTTGTCTAAGGGCAATTTTCGATAAATCTTCAACATTATGTTTTAAGGTATATTCCTCATAAGCACCGCCATCTATATAATGAAATAGAAATGGTGGCAGTCGGCGCTTGGCAGCAGCCCTGTAGTCGTTTGGAGATGAAATAATCATACGCTTGCCCTTATTCTGTTAAATATCTATGTAATATTTTTGAATCTCTAATTATTTATTGATTAGTGCTAAACGATGGATGCAATTGGCTTATTTTTGAAGCGGCAAGCTCAACCCACACTCACTATTACACACAGCACGAGCAGTTACGTTTGGTTTTCGACATTTTACCGATGCCGGGATTAAAGCTATTGGTTGGGTCTAG
>NZ_JBQSVP010000095.1:0-12111 GCF_052376345.1 Psychrobacter sp. AOP5-GZ1-6
ATAAGTAAATCTCTGACACATTTAATTTTAGTATCTATTGAGTAGAGTTACTTTAATAGAGTCTTTCGGCTACAAAATTACTTGGTGATGGTTGAACTCCGCGAAAATAGTTAATATGTTATTTATAAAGGATATTCATGGCAGAAATGATTCCAGATAGTATCGGACATGCAGTTGATGCAACAGCTGGTGAACGTAGAGTATATAACCTCCTAAAGAGCGCCTTATTACCTGATGATGAGTGGATTGTTTGGTATGAACCATGTGCGTCAATCAAAAGCAAACATGGTGACTTCTTAATCTTTTCCATACGTCACGGTATGTTGCTAATTGAAGTCAAAGATTGGAGTGCTTCATACATAGAATCTGCTTCACCAAGTCATTTTACGATAAAAAATAGCAACGGCACATTACAGAAAAGAGAGAACCCTTTAAAACAGGCAAGAAGCGTACAGTTGCAAATTAAAAACTTACTTCTTAGATTAACACATGAAGTGCAATCTCACTTTGGTCGGTGGATAAAGACTTTGATGCTAGCGCATCTAGGTCTTTTTTTCACCTCGCATTTGGTATTGCACTTCATGTGTTAATCTAAGAAATCAAATGGTTAGTTTGATTGGATAGGACTAGGTAACCAGTATTCTTTTCTATCATATATTAGTATTATCATATTGCGCTGATCTACTTGTTTAGACTTCAAAGTCTTTAGTGAGCTTAAACTAATATGAACACAATGAAAATACATCATACTGAGCTGCAACCATTTCAACTTATCAGTTTTAGACAATAATTTCTTCTGATTAAATAGATCAATAATTTGTTTTTCGACCTCTTTCCGATTAGCTTTGAATATCTCATTTTTAGTAGGCTTTTCACAGGTTAAATTTAAATTATACTCCTTGTTTAGAAAACAGATGAATCCATATAATGAACTATACTGACCGTGTTTTAAGAGTAAATAGCTATTTACTTGCTCTTGAGTTGGCGTATTTAAGTCAGTAACGTTGTATTCAATGTAAAGACCTGTTGCAGGTTGCAAAGCCAGTCTGACCGATTTTAGAGAGGTCTTGCGCTTGAGTAATTTTTGAGATAAAAAACTATGATAATTTTTAATACAAGTAGGTTCGTTATCATTAAATTTTGCTAATAGATTAATAATGCGTTCTTGCTCAGCAATTTGCTCTTTAATCTTAGGGTTTACAATAATCTGTTTAGTTTTAATTAACCAGCGCAGTACCGTTAGATTTTCACGCAGTCCATTTGGCTTAAACTCTTTTACTAGCGACTCATAGCTTGGTATCTTGCTCCATATTTCATCACAGCGAGTAAAGAAATTTATAAAATTATTGTGTTTTAGAGTCGCTGTCATACTACCTTTTTCAGCTGCAAACCATTTTGTGAATTGAGTGTAAGCCTGTCTCATTATCTCTGATGACAGCAGATAGATATTAACTTCTGTCTCATGCTCTAGTCTTTGATTCCAATAACACTCATTACACTTCTTCCCCATACCAGCGGGCATAGGTTTGTTGCAACTCTCACAAGGTATTTCACCGAACTCATGGCACTTTTGACATATCTTACCTTGCTCGCTATCTACAAGCTCCCTATATCTACCACACAAAGAACAGCTTTGCATAAAGTGACCCTGAAAGCAGTTTGTACATACCGCTTGATCGTGAGACAGCCTTGAATAACTACTGATATTTCTTTTAAATTCACCACACTCAAAACACTTTTTTTTGTCTTTAAAATAGCCCTGATAGCAGGTTTGACAAACTCGTCCGTATTCAGTATTAGCCCCATCTTTAACCGCCGCGCCGCCACAACGAGTACACGGCTGATTCATACGGCAACCACTACAGATAGCAAAATCCTCTTTTTTATGCAACCGATTTATTTCACCGCATTTACTACAGGGTTTCTTAATAAACCATATACGATAGCAATTAGCGCAATATGTTTCATTTTTATAACGTCTTTTAATCTCTACGTTTTCATTAGCGCATGAGTCGCACCGCTTTTTATTCTTTTTTAAGGTGCTTGTCATAGCTTTCTCTCATCTCTATTTTGCGTTGTAATCTGCTCCAAGCAGCCATTACTGCTTCTAGTGAAGCAGGATGTATACCACTTGACTGCTTCTTGTACTCGCGTGAAGGTACTTTAGGTAGTTGATCATAAACTTGAGAGAAAGCTTTAGGGACTATCGTACGTTTTGACCACTGAAAACTATTTTGAGTAATGTCTAATTCTTGACAATAATATATCCAATCATCACATTCTACTTGCAGTAGATAGTAAGCATGCTCAATTAATACTATCCTCTCCTCCAAGGGAAGAAAGTCAAATCTTAGACTTGTTTTGGGAGATGAGAGTTCACTAAGGTCAATACCTAGTTCTAAAAGTAATTTACCAAACATATAGTCAGGGTTTTTCAAAGCTTGTCTTACTAGATTAATTAAAAAGAGTAAATAATCAAACCACTCAGCTATATCAACAACTTTTCCTAAAATAGTACCTTGTTTACTATATAGAACTTGATTTGCTAGCAGTTGAAATTTATAGACTACCTCACTAGGAATTGTGTCTAAAGTCGTTTTATCTAGTTTATGATGACATGAATGGCACTGGTTTATGAATTCTTGTTCTGGCTCTATCAACTGTGGTTGGTAAGGTAGGTTGCAGTACGGACAATCAACCTGTAGAAATTTTCTATGCTCTATGCAGCATACTGACCATGTGAAGCGCCATTGTAGCTTAAGATGAGCTTCTTTATTATTAGTCATACATTCATAACAGTAAGGATATCCAATTCTTGAATAACGATTTCGTTTCGACAGAGGTTGAGTCCAAAGTAGAGCGACTTTGCTACTAGATTCAATAGATAAAATTTTTGAAAAATTTATTAGTGTTTGATTATTAATAGCATCTATAGCCGTAACTGCTAACACCGCTATATCAGAATGTATCTGAGAATTAATGTACTTAAATCCTTTATCTACATCGTACGTCCAAATACGATGTTCAGGCCAATAGTAGTGAGTAAACGTCAATGGGCTGCATCCTTGTCTAAGGGCAGCTCTTATCAGCCATGAAGTTAGACTTTCACCCTCTAGTAAAGGTGTAGAGAACGTTAACGGTCTTATCCGATAATTTTGCGTAACACTTTGGTTTATCTTAGCCATAATTTGCTCATTAACAGCAGAAAATATTTATCTAATTTTTAAGTCTATAATCTATAAGCAAGTCAATAAGATCAGCCTTATTTTAGTAAGTTACAGACTCGATTTAAAGTAGCTTTAACCAGCTAAGGACTAGTGCTTTTATCATGAAAGATAAGAGTTTTAATAGGATTTTTTTTCGTTATTGCCTAAAAAAGCTGCTTAATATATGTATTTAAACTCTACTACTCAATATCTCTGATGTTATCTCTTCACTACCAGATGTTATAGCCTCAATAGCACATTCAGAAATTAATCTTCTCACATCGCCAATTCTACCCTTACTAATACTGTGTATTATCCGAAGCTTATCAGGATGTGTTAAATTTGACGGCTTCTTAAGTGGAATCACTCTCTCAAAGCTACCGACAAGTTTTCGAAAATCTACATTATTGTTCCAGTTCTCAAGCTCTATTACATCAAATCTACTAATATGCTGTTGATCAGTATGTAATACTCTAACCGCATCTCTAGTACCTGCTACAACAATTGGCATTTGAAGCTCATTACATAAAAATTTAATGACATTCATTATTTGTCTTTGCTGTCTTGCAGTGCCTGTTAGCAAGGAATGAATTTCATCTATGACAAGCATTTTGACATTGCAGCATCGAAAGGCATGAATAACTTGGTAACGAAGTTTTGTAGTTGGCTCAGTACTTCGATAAGGTAATGCTAAGCGCTCAAGCAAACTAATATATAGCTCCTTTTCACTTGGAGAAGGGGGCGCTTGTATCAGAACTACAGGGACTATAGAATCTTTAAAATCATCGATATAAGGTAAGCCAAACTTCTTATGAAATTGATTTATCAGTGTGGTTTTACCATTATTTGAGTCGCCTATAATCATTAAGTTAGGCATTCTATGTTGCTTAACTTTATTCATTAAGCCTTGCAAGGTTTCCATAGACTGATTAGCTTTGTCATAACCAATCCAACGAGGTTCATCTATAAATCGCAACCTCTCTTCATTAGGCAAAAGCGCAATATGACGGAATTTTGGATGAATATGTGTATAGGGGATTTCTTGTTTCATTATTCGATATCCTCATAAAAGTATATGCCATCATCACTATCGTCAGATGTTATGTCTAAGATGCTATCAGAGACTCTTGATTCTTCTTCTAAAAGCTCGAATACTTCTACTTCTTTAGGTGCGTAATGCTTTTGAGATTTGACATGATGCTTGCGCCTTTGCTCTTTTCTACGTTGAGTTTTAGTTGACGATGTAGCATTCTCAGTGAGTGACTGCATTTCATCCCATGCCTGATATATTAGATGCTCATTAGACTTGCCATATTTCTGTCTAACTAAGCCTTTAAGCTGTTTATACTCCCAAAGACTCATAACAGGCAAAGCCTGATTGGCATAAGGAATTTTGAAATATTGCTTTAATTTGGGATCAAAAAACCATATTTGGCTAATATCTCTTGGGTCCTGTCTGAAAATATATTTTTCTTTGTTACCATTTTTGTCTGATGTATTTACATAATGATTTAAACAGATATCGTAGTAATATATACCTTCGATACGGACTCCAGAGCTTTGAATAGTTCGCTCAAAACTTGGCATAAAGTCTAGTCTCAAAGTTATGTCATCGACAGGTAATTTTGGTATACCGTTGGCCTCGCTTAATGAGTCTCCAAATATCCCGATTTTCCATTGTTCGGACGGTGTTTTTTCGATACTTGAATGAATACTTTGATGATAAACCTTAGTAATGTAAGTTAAAAACCACTTTTCAAACTCAGCAAGAGTGAGCGATGCGTTTTTCTCTGCATCATAACCATCTCTTTGTTTAATATTAGAGAAAGTTGTACCAGGCAACTCATGCACTTTCTTCATAATATTGCCGATCATACGTTCTACATGACCGCCATATTCAGGACGAGCCAAGGGTCGAAACTCAATATTGATTCCATGTAGAGCACAGGACTTTCTAAGGTCTTCTGATCTAAAATCTGAACCATTATCGACGTGTATTTTTTCTGGATAGCCAAATACATCCCAAGTTATGTTCTCAATATTATTTTGCTCTAACAGCTCGTTTTTTGGCAAAATACTTCGAGCTAGACACATGCCCACCGAAGTAACAGATGGAGCATCTAAGGAAATATAGTAGCCTGTTATCATTCGACTGTAGATATCAATAGCTATAGTGATCCAGGGTCTTCCAATAGGTTTACGATGTTTATCATCTACAATTATTAAATCAACAGGTGTATGATCAATTTGTACTACGTCTAATGGAGCAAGAACCTCAGGAAAATGTCCTGTTTTGGGAGTAAACTTGTTTTTCGCCTTCTCTCTATACCCTCTCTTTTTCAAGACTGTCGACTCAGATAGCTGATTGATACGGAATCGTATTGCATTGCCACTAGGCTTTTCAACTCCTAGTTCATGACAACGTTTATGTACCATTCTTACTGTCGCTTGCATGGTTGGACGCTGTGGTGTTAAGTAATAATCGTAAATAACTGTTTTAATTAAGTCATTCATGGCTTCGTCCAAACGAGTCTTATCTTTCGTCCACCCTCTTTTCTTATCTAACAATGAAGCAATAGAACCTGTATGTTGGTAAGCATCTACCCACCTTCTCAATGTTCTACTTGTAACACCGCTCTCTTTAGCTCTTCTCTCATAACCATCAACACCTCTATAGCCTTTTTTTTGAGCGATTAATGGCTGAATGGCGAAATACTTTTTCTGAGCTTTTTCCCAGTCTTCATCACTGATACATTCTGAATCTACATTGATGACAGTACCATTCGGATTAGGAAGGTTCTCAAAGTCATGAATACTCAGCAATTCTACTCTAAGAGTTTCAATGCTTTTGAAAAGTGCTTGATTAAAATCAGCCAGTTCAATAAGTTCAAACTGATCACCGTTTTGCTTGTGGCAATAAATATTACCCTTAGCAAGATGAATAGCAGCTCTATCTAAGGTGAATCCTACGTTTGGGATGATTTCTTCATTATCTAAATTTTTACTCTCATCAATGCGACTACTGTACATGCCAAACCTCCGTTTTTTCGTCTAATTCTTCCCAAAAGTCAAATCCCAGTCTTTTAGTACCAAGCAAATGCAGAATAGTACGTTTACCTTGAGGTCGATAAATTCCACCTTTAAAGAACTTCTCTAGAAGATATTCAATTGTTGTGTTTCCCATCATTTCTACTTGATTTAATATGACTTGAATATCGTGTTCACAACAGGCAGTTTTTCTAAAGCGTAATACATACTTCACATTCTCTAAACCTTTGTGATGAATTCTCGATTCATCATAGATTTTAAAACGAAAGTTATGCTCGTCACTATAACTTATAGCTGCCTTCCATTTATCTGACCAATCTCTCCAGTTTTTCTTCCACTCACTTCTAGGTTTTACTTCAACTATTAAATGCTTAATCAGCTCTTGCCTATACTCTGCACCGTCATCTAAATGCACAAAGTAGTCAGGTGTGTATTTATAAGCTCTTCCATTCTTTTTAAAAGGTATAACGACAGGTTGTGCTATTACTTCTAATACATTAGTTCTAAAAGTCTGAAAGATTACGAAATCACGTTCTAAAGTAGATTCGTAAGGAATAGATAGCCCATTATAGGAATAAAGGCCAGATACACTTCTCCTGGTTGGCTTAATAACTCTCATTTGTTGCATAATCTTTGACACCTATTGGGTATAGTATGTAATTAGTTGACAGGTTATAAAGGAATGATTGATATCTATTAAGGTAATTTAAGCTATAAAGTAAGGTTATTGACAGTATACCTGACATTTATTAAGAAAAGCGACAGTTACTCACCAGTTTAAAAACCCGAAGTCGTTTTTCCGCAACCTCAATCGATCAATTGCCACACCATATCGTCAGTATGCACCTATTCGGTCATATGCTACGTATTCCTATACCGGATGTGAATCATACCCAATATATGCTTATTATTGGAGGCAATCCGCTGGCCTCTAATGGCAGTATCATGACCGCACCAAACATGCGCCAAAAGCTAAAAGATATCAAAGCCCGTGATGGCAAAGTGGTGGTGATTGACCCAAGACGCACCGAAACCGCCGACATTGCTAGCGAACATCACTTTATCCGACCCGCCACGGATGTGCTGCTGTTACTAGCCATGTTGAACGAAATTTATGCACAAGGCTATGCAAAATTGGATAGTAAAGCCGCCACGCTAGCACCAGAAATTGATCGTATTGCCATGTTTGCCAAAGAATATACGCCTGAGTCGGTCGCCGATATTACCGGTATCGCTGCGCCTGAAATCAAACGTATGGTCAAAGAGTTTTGCGAGGCCGAAAGCTCAGTCTGTTATGGCCGTATGGGTATTTCGGTGCAAGAGTTTGGCTTGTTGAGTCAGTATCTATCGATGGTTATTAATATTGTGACTGGCCGCCTAGATGAAGTGGGCGGTGCAATGTTCCCTAACCCTGCCATCGATGTGGTGAACAGCTCAGGCCCAGGTTATTTGGGCAAACGTCACAGCCGCGTGAGTCACTTACCTGATTTTAATGGTGAGTATCCAGTCGTTGCCATGGCAGATGAGATGCTAGTAGCAGGTGAGGGGCAGTTAAAAGGTTTTATGATGGTTGCTGGAAACCCTGTTATCAGCACGCCAAATGGTGAAAAATTGGACAAAGCTTTATCACAATTAGAGTTTATGGTCTCACTTGATTATTTTGTGACAGAAACCAGTCGTCATGCCAATATTATTTTGCCACCAGTATCGCCATTAGAACGCGATCATTACGACATCACGTTTAACGGTTTTGCGGTGCATAACGTGGCTAAATATTCACCGGCCTTGTTCGACAGAAAAGACAATGCAATGCATGACTGGGAGATTTATTTAGAATTGGCCGATCGCCTGGACAAAGACGCACCAGAGGCCACCCAAAAAGAGCGTGCAGCGACAAAAGCATTCGGACCAAAAATTCTATTAGAGCAGGGTTTAAAATACGGTCCTCACAGAGAAGCGGTCACGATAGAGACATTGCTAGCAAACCCACACGGCATTGATTTAGGCCCATTACATAGCATGTTACCAGAGGCTATTAAACATGCTGATAAACAGATTCATTTACATGTGGATTTTTATCAGGCGGATTTGGCGCGCGTGCGTGAGATGGTACAGCAGTACAATGAAGATGAGATTCTATTGATTGGGCGTCGGCATGTACGCAGCAACAATTCGTGGTTACATAATAGCCATCGATTGGTAAAAGGCAAATCTCGTTGTACGTTAATGCTGCATCCAAAAACGGCAGAGCAGCATGGCATTATCAATGGTCAAAACGTCAGAGTGACCTCGCGTGTGGGTAGCATCGTCATTGCAGCAGAAGTAACCGACGAGCTAATGGCAGGGGTGGTGAGTATCCCACATGGTTTTGGTCACGGCCGAAAAGGCGTTAAGCAGCAAATTGCTCAAGCACATGCAGGAGTCAGCGTTAACGATTTAACTGATGACACTTTGATTGATCAGTTAAGTGGCAATGCGGCCGTGAATGGTGTGCCGGTACAATTAGAAGCACTGGACTCAGTTGTAGATATCGCATTGGCTACTGCATCATAAAACTTGATAGATAGCAGGATAGCTTAGGGCGTATTTGTGAGTGTTTAACAGGTTTTAATATATTGATATTCTGATTAAACACTCATACCCACAAAGTCAAAATCAACGTTAGGCTTTTCGCCTTGTATCAATAAGCTGACGGCTTTTGCAGAGCCACAAGAATGCGTCCAACCTAATGTACCATGACCAGTATTAAGCCATAAATTATCAAACGTGGCTGAAGCGTTATGACTACCATGTCTGACTTGACCGCAGTGTGCACGACCAATCAGCGGTACGTTTGAGGGGGTCATCGGTCTTAATCCTGTCCAATATTGCACAGAATTGGCAATAATACCTTTAGGGAATAACTGCTGTACGCGGCGGGTAATGGCCTCGCAGCGTGTGGTATTTAAGTCTAGGTTGTAGCCATTAAATTCTGCAGTACCAGCCACACGCAATTTATCTCCTAACCGCGAGGCCACCAGTTTGAACTCATCATCAATTAAGCTCACAAAAGGTGCTAAATGCGGCGCACGTGGATTTACAGTATAAGTGGCAGAGTAGCCTTTTGCCGGAAAAATTGGCACATGAATACCCAGCGGTTTTAATAAGCTGACGCTATAACTGCCCAGTGCCAATACATAGTTGTCTGCTGTGAAGGTTTGTGCATTTTCGCCTGTTGGACGGATAGTAACACTATGCACGTGCGGGGTTTTGGCTTCGCTATCGGTATTGAGCGCTAGAATTTCGGTATCGTACATAAAATGCACGCCAGCATCCATGCAGTGCTGTGCCAACCGCTGAGTAAATAGATGTGCATTGCCTGACTCATCACGGCTGGTATAGGTTGCGCCAGTCAGTTTATGCGCAATAGGAGATAGTGCTGGTTCCAAGCTCACAGCGTTATTGATATCAATGACATGGCGTTCGCAGCCAAGTGCTTGCATACGCTCTGTGGGTTTAATCGCAGCATCAAATTCGGCTTGGCTGGTATAAAAATGCATAATACCGCGCGTCTGTTGCTCGTAATTAATACCGATATCGGCGCGTAGTTGCTGTAACGCACCTCTAGAATATAGCCCTAAGCGAACCATTTGCACAAGGTTAGCATCGGCTTTATCGGCGCGGCATTCTTGTAAAAACTGCATGGCCCATTTGAGCTGCGCCTTATCAGCCCGCAGGCGATAAAGTAGTGGCGCGTCTTCTTTAAAAAGCCATTTTAGTGCTTTTTTTGGGGTAGCAGGGTTGGCCCACGGCGTGGCGTGTGATACCGATATTTGACCGCCATTGGCAAATGAAGTTTGTAAGCCTGCTGCCGGTTCGCGTTCAATCACAGTCACATCATAACCTGCTTGACGAAGATACCATGCGGTGGTCACACCGACCACGCCTGCTCCTAGTACTGCAATATGTGTCATAGGATTTTCTGCCG
The DNA here is from genome assembly GCF_052376345.1 of Psychrobacter sp. AOP5-GZ1-6. Taxonomy (NCBI): domain Bacteria; kingdom Pseudomonadati; phylum Pseudomonadota; class Gammaproteobacteria; order Moraxellales; family Moraxellaceae; genus Psychrobacter; species Psychrobacter sp. AOP5-GZ1-6. The sequence continues at coordinate 10,222 of NZ_JBQSVP010000095.1, forward strand.
TGACTATAGAATCTGTTAATTATTCAAATATTAGGGCTGATGATTGCTCAAATTGCACCACATTTGGATGTTCAATAGACCCTAAAATAGTAAAATAATTAGGGGTGTTTATTGATGATACGCCACCTTACTTAGCGCGGGCAACATCTGCTTGTAAGGCGGCTGGCAAGTTGAGCGTGGTTAGTGCGCTGTCGGCAAGGTGTTCTGGACGTGCAACCACCAATGCTTCAAAACCGTGGTCGGTTGCAATGGCATTTACAACTTGGATTTTATTTAGCTTGTCACCTGCACTGGGTAGTACATCTTCGCCTTGTACGTAATGCAAAAATGCCTTAGGTGCAGATTTAAAATAAATACGCGCAATCACCTCTTGACCTAAGTAACAGCCTTTGTCGTAGTCCATACCGCCGCGCTGATGCAAGCGCAATTCTTGTGGCTGAAACTCGCCTTGGGTGGCGGCAACTATCCAATAATTGCCAGTAGCAATGCTACATTGCATCCATGCTTGCGTATCCTGTTCGGTATTGTGCGTATCGTCATGGCTAAAGGTTGGTTCATCAGCGAGCATACAAGGGTAAATTAAAATTGGCGCGCTGGTATCAAATTTGGAAAAAGCGCCAAACTTTTTGAGGTGGACAAGTAGCGAGTCTGTACAGTCAGCACTGATCACCACATCAAAATGTTGCTCGGCTTGTTTTTTAATCCAAATACCAAACTCAATACGGCCTTTTAAGTTGCAAATAGCGGCTGCTTGGTAACTCAGCCCCAGCTTAGTCACATCACACGTAAGCTGTCCTTGTAAAAACTTTTCGGCGTCTGCGCCTACAATGCTAATTTGTTGAAACTGCGGTATAGAAACATGACCCATTGTTATTATCCTTTTAATGTCAATTTATTCATTAAAGACGTCAGTGTTGATTTTTTTGATAAAAAACTGTCTGCGTAAATGTAAATGAGACTAAGAAGAGTACCACAAAAACTACCGTCATAAAAAACGTCAGCGCTAAGTGGTCAGTTAAGGTATAAGTTGGGTGCTGAGCGCAGTTTTCAAGCGTACAAGTTGGTGAAAATAGGTGAGTTACGGTACAATAAGGCCTTTGCAATAAACTTAATTTATAATGGCTATCGAGGAAATTATGAGCTTACCCAATTGCCCTAAATGTGATGCTGAATATACTTATGAAGATGGTGCGTTACTGGTATGTCCTATGTGTGCTCATGAATGGACAGCAGCAGAGACTGATGCGGAGCAAGCTGAAGAACAAGAGGCAGTCATTCGTGATGCAGTTGGCAATGAGCTGCAGGACGGCGACGCGGTAACCGTGATCAAAGACCTAAAAGTAAAAGGCTCTTCAACTGTCATTAAAGTAGGCACCAAAGCCAAGAGTATTCGCCTGTTACCAGATGCGACTGATGGCCATGATATTGATTGTAAATTGGATGGCTACGGCCCGATGAAGCTCAAGTCATCGGTGGTGAAAAAAGCTTAAATAGATCGCTTACAAACGCATTGTATTGAGCGCAGTTTTAGTGACTGATAGGATTATTTGTTTTGACATTTAAGGTCTACTAACTATATGAATGCATAAGCTTATTTATGTTTTTGATAAAGATATGCAAAAAGATGACCACCTAAACTTAGGTGGTTTTTTTGTATCATTATTCCTAAATCCGGGTGATGCCTAAGTTTAAAAAAGATGATGAGTCTCTCCAAAATCGTTTCGTATACAAGGCACCTTATAACCGCTTATTTGATACTCGTTTTAAACTTCTTTAACTATACCCTTAAAGTCAACATGGTTTTTTGTAAGAAATAATGAATAACTATGTAGTTTTTCTTTATATATAATAAAATAAATACGAAGAAGTGGTTTTTCTGAAGTATTTTTA
>NZ_JBQSVP010000096.1:0-11890 GCF_052376345.1 Psychrobacter sp. AOP5-GZ1-6
ATTATAACAAGAGAAAGCTTATAAAGAGGTGTGTGCACCGACCATGACACTGGCAGTTGGTTTGATATCATGTGTGGTATTACAGCCTGTTGCTGACAATACAATTGTCGTTAGCAGAGTAACTGCACTGATACTGGTTATTTTTTTACTGTATTTTTTATAAGTGTTAGATAGTGAGGACATAGGTAGTTCCTAAAGGGGTAATTGTTGAATAAGTAGTGGTTAAACAAATATAGTAAATTTTATAGTAAGAGTTGGTAGAGTAGGAGAAGTTTAGCATGCTCAAGGTCAGATTTTTGTGTCCAAATCTTAAGCAAAACTTTCTAAACTGATTATGTCACCTTCTAAACCAGTGGTTTTTGACGATAGTCTATGAGGATAAGGGCTGAGCGCCACTAGAATTATGCTAAACTAGGGCAAAATTATTTGTCATGCTGATGGTAAAAACACGACGGCTGATAAACCCATTTAAAATAAACAAATAACTGGTAGTGATAACTTTTAGGGCAAGCTTATGAATAACCCAAACAACAGTAACCGTGTGGTCATCAATCTAGATGGTGACCTTGACGACTTGGATGACGATGACATTACTTTACCCAGTCTACCGGCGCAATCGGTGCCTATTATTGATGAGGCTGAGGATATTACACCAACGACCACATTTGAGAATGAAAATGTCGCGTTGGGCACGCCGATTGTTATGACAGAGTCAAAAATCAACGCTGAGGTTGCCGCTAAAAATTCTGAAAGCAGTGATTCGGTTGCTAATGCTACTAGTGATAAAGATATTGCAAACATTCCAGCTATGCCACTGCAAGAAAATTTAGGAAACAGTGCGAGTGTTAGTTCAGCTAATAGTAATAATTCAGTTGCTAGTGTCACGTCAACGAAACTAGAAGCAGAATCAGAAAAAATTGATAAAAAAGGCAGTTGGTTTAATCGTATGAAAACGGGGCTTAGTAAGTCACGTAAAAACTTAGCCGAAGGTATGGTCAATATCTTGATCGGTGGTAAAGAGATTGATGATGAACTGTTAGAAGAAGTCGAGGATCAGCTATTGGTTGCCGATATTGGTGTCAATGCGACCAACCGTATTATCAAAAGCCTTACTGAACAGACCGACCGTGGTGATTTGATTTACGCTCACTCATTATACAAAGCCTTGCAAACTGAGCTGGTTGATATTTTGACCCCCAAAGTTGCGCCGCTAGTGATTGATAGTACCAAAAAACCATTTGTTATTTTGATGGTAGGTGTCAATGGCGTAGGTAAAACCACTACTATCGGTAAATTGGCTAAGCGATTACAAGGTGAAGGCAAGTCAGTTATGTTAGCTGCTGGCGATACCTTTAGAGCAGCAGCCACGGAGCAGCTACAAATTTGGGGTGAGCGTAATAGTATTCCAGTGGTTGCCCAAGGTCATGGCTCAGACAGTGCTTCTGTTATTTTTGATGCCATGCAATCTGCTAAGGCAAAAAATATTGATGTGCTTATTGCCGATACTGCAGGACGTTTGCAAAACAAAACGCACCTGATGTCAGAACTTGAAAAAGTGGTGCGTGTGATGCGTAAAGCTGATCCAAGCGCACCGCACGAAGGTATGATTGTCCTTGATGCTGGCACAGGTCAAAATGCAATTAATCAGGTTGAATTATTTAACAAAGTCGTACCACTGACTGGTATTACCATCACCAAGCTAGACGGCACGGCCAAAGGTGGCGTGGTTTTTAATGTTGCTGAAACAACGGATGTACCGATTCGTTACATTGGCGTGGGCGAGTCGATTGATGATTTGCGTGCCTTTAGTCCTAAGCAGTTTGTCGCAGCGTTATTCGAGACTGATGATAAAGAGTAAGTCAAATTGAAATAACTGTCTGAAGTAGCGGTGTACAATGAACGATATTTTTAGCAGATAAATATATATTGGGATAATTGTCATGATAGTCACTACAACGGCTCTTGGAGCACATCAATTGACCTTAATTGCCAGTGCCAGTTATAGTGAGCATGACAGTCCTCAATTGGTCGAGGCCAACTGGCTACTGGCAGGTGATTCTTGGCATAGCTCAAAATCCGTACCTAAGCTTAAAAAGCATTACAAGCTAGATGATAGTGATTTTGAGTTCATAGATAGCAATAGCCTAAGTATATCTGATAGGACACAGGCTCTCTTGCTAACTGCTATTGAGCAAATCAATGAATATATCAGTGGCGCTCGCAAAGACTTTGACTTGCCTTTAGATATGTCTTTAGGAACAGAGTTTCAGCAAAGAGTATGGCGAGGGTTGCAAACAATCCCCCATGGCGAGACTATCAGCTACGGGACACTCGCAAAACGTGTTAATAGCCCAAAAGGATTCCGTGCCGTTGCGCAAGCCAATAGTAAAAACCCATTTAGCCTGATTGTTCCTTGTCATCGTGTGATTGCGAGTGATGGTAAGATTGGCGGTTATACTGGCGGATTGGACAAAAAGAAATACTTGTTAACCCTTGAGGGTGTCGACTGCTAAAGTGTATAGATATTGTCTGTTGATAAATAATCGAACACATAAAAAACGCCAAACCTGATAGGGGTTTGGCATTTTTTATATAGGGATAAGCGCTAGTGTTGTAGATTGCTCTTACATTTAAGGATTCTGGCTACTTGCATTTTTTGCAGCCTGAACATCCTTTTGATTTCTTAAATATAACTTTTGTCCACACGTAATAAAAAGATATCGCAACGATAATAAAAACGATGAGGTATTCTAACCATATATTCATTTTTAACTCCTTCGTGAGTTTCTTAAAATCCAAAAATACTGCCGGCAATTCGGTAAACAATCCATGCCATTGCATAAGCCAAGGCAAACAGATATCCCGTAATCATTAATGTTTGCTTTAATGATTTGGTTTCACGTCGAATCACGGTAAGCGTGGCCAAACACATAGGCGCATATACGTAGAATGCCAAAAATGAAAAAGCTGTGGCCAAACCCCATTGAGCGTGAATGATAGGAATCAATGTTTGGTTCATGAGTTCATCACCCACATCACCCACCGCATATACGGTGCCCAAAGCAGCTACCACGACTTCTCTAGCCGCAAGCCCTGGAATCAGTGCAATACACATCTGCCATGTAAATCCAATTGGTGCAAAGATAGGTTCAATAGCATGACCAAGCATACCAGCAAAGCTATAATCAATTGCGGGACCAGTTGCGTCTACGGGTGCTGATGGAAAGGTCACCAACACCCATAGTATGACTGATAAGGCAAAAATAACTGTACCTGCTTTCATTAAAAAGGCACGTACTTTGTCCCAAAGTTCTCCCGCAATATGCATCACATTTGGCATGCGATACGTTGGTAACTCCATCAGTAAGGGGAATGCAGACGATTCTGATTTTGTACCACTAAAACGTTTAAATAACCACGATACCAATGCCGCTGAAAATGTACCGGCAACATACAATATAAATAACGTGATTCCTTGCAAGTTGAATATGCCCAACACGGTTTGACTGGGTATCACCGCTGCAATAATAAGTGCATAAATAGGTAAGCGAGCGGAACAGGTAAGCATGGGTAGCACAGCAATAGCCACTAAGCGTTCTTTATGGCTAGGAATGGTACGGGTTGACATCACGGCTGGTACAGCGCAGGCAAAACCAGATAGCAGTGGAATAAACGAGCGACCAGACAGTCCTACTTTTGCTAATAAGTTGTCTAACAAAAATGCCGCTCGTGGTAAATAACCTGAGTATTCAAGGACTAATAAAAATAAAAATAGCAAGGTAATCTGTGGTACAAATACCAATACGCTGCCCACGCCCGCAACAATACCATCTACAATTAAGCTCTGTAATATGCCGTCTGGCAGCCATTGTGACAATAAAATGCCAATACTACCCACCAGCCATTCGATGCTGTCCATAATCGGTGTTGCCCAGGCATAGACAGCTTGAAATATAACAAACAGAATCACTAATAAAATGACTACGCCTATAACAGGGTGTAATGTCAGTTGATCCAGTCGCTCATGCCATTTTGGTAGTTGTTGTGCTCTAGTTACTGCGCGGCTTAAAATATCATCAGCTTGCTGATACAGCATGTGGGTATCGGTATTGCTATTAAAAAAACATACAGGTTTGTCGCGGCTACCAATATGTTTAATAAGTTCGTCAGCCAGTGTGAATAACTGCTCGCAGCCTTTACGTTTAATGGCAACGGTTTTCACAAAAGGTACGCCAAGCTCATCTGACAATATAGACTCATCAACTACCAAGCCACGGCTTTGTGCCACATCGCTTAAATTGAGTGCCACGATGATGGGCAAGCCCAAACTTTTGAGCTCAAGTAACATCCGTAATGACATACGCAAGTTGGTGGCATCGGCCACAAAAATGATGCCATCAGGGATAGATTCACCTAGCATTTGACCGAATAACACTTTGCGCGTGACTTCTTCGTCAAGGCTTGCTGTTTTTAAGCTATAAGTGCCGGGCAAATCTAAAATATGCACGTCAGTGTGACCAAGTAGCAAGGCGCTACGTTTGTCAACCGTGACCCCAGAGTAATTGGCGACCTTGGCTTTAGAGCCGGTCAGTACATTAAAGGTTGCGGTTTTACCACAGTTAGGTGCGCCCACTAATGCCAGTGTGATAGGTGTAGTAGGTGCATTTGTGGGGTGGGTTGTTTGATTGATCGGTATGGAAGAGGGCATAACTTATGAATCGCTGTTAAAAGGACTGGCATAGTCATTCCACTATAAAAGTGTTACCGCATTAACCTCGCTTAAAGTATTTAATATACCTCTACGCTCGGCTGCCTTGTATGACTTTTAAATTGAATCGACTATATGAGAAAAGCATTTGGATAGAGCTGGTGGGCATCCAATAATTAGTGCCTTTTACCATTTGCCTTTATGTGACAGCACGGCATTGTATTTTTATCAGTTCATCGGCACGTAAGCTAAATTGTGCGCCTGTGTTGAGCTGCACGGCATAAGGTGGCTTACCAAATAAGCCTTTGGCTACAATGTGAACCAAAGTATTGGGTAAAAATCCTAAATCTTTTAGTCGTTGACTAATAGCACCATCGATCTCACCAAACCGGCTATTGGCGACAATCTCATCAATAATGGCAGGCTGGCGCTTGTCTAAGTCTAATAATGAACACACAGGAGATGATGTAGGTTTATTATCAGAAAGAATAGATGTATCGGTAGTGGAGTTTTGAGAAGGGAGGATCGTAATACTCATAGAGAGTCCTTAATTATTCGCATTGTTGCAAATAATAACTATTACCGTTTTTGTGCGATTATATGCCTCAATTTTCACAAAAACAATGTCTATAGGCATACTTGTGACAACAAAAAACCAGACAGTAAGAAACTGTCTGGCTCTAAAGTTTAAATAATTAATGTTAAAGGTTATTTCTAATATTTAGACCTCACAGATCAGTAACATAAGCTACATTTGAGACTATTTGCGTTACCCTTCGAGTTGGGCCATCACGTCAGCAGTAAAGCTAACGTTGGTATAGACTTCCTGAACATCGTCAGCATCTTCTAACATATCGATCATCTTCATGACTTTTTCGGCATCATCAACATTATCTATCTCAGCTGTGGTTGATGGCGACATAGTGACTTCTGCGTTGTCAGAAACCAGACCTGCTGCATTAAGCGCATCTTTTACTTGACCAAAGCTTTCCCACTCGGTGATGACAAGTAAGCTTTCGCCATCGTTTTCGATATCAAGCGCGCCGGCATCTAATGCGACCAGCATGACTTCGTCTTCTAAGCTTATATCGTTAAAGATGATTTCACCGCGTTTGGTAAATAGATAGGCCACTGAGCCTGACGTGCCAAGGTTACCATCATTTTTGGTAAAGGCGTGACGTACTTCACTGACTGTGCGATTGAGGTTATCAGTTAAGGTTTCTACCAGTACAGCCACACCACCAACACCATAGCCTTCGTAGCTAACTTCTTCCATATTTTCATTGTCGCCGCCACCTGTACCACGAGCGACCGCACGGTTAATCGTATCTCTAGTCATATTAACCGATAAGGCTTTTTCGATAACGGCACGTAGGCGTGGGTTTTTGTCCGGATCAGGGTCACCTTGCTTAGCAGCAGAAACGATTTCACGAATAATTTTGGTAAATACTTTACCTCTTACCGCATCCTGACGGGCTTTACGGTGTTTAATATTTGCCCATTTTGAGTGACCTGCCATATAACATCCTTAGGTTTTACGTATTAATTGCTATGCTTAAAAAAAGTATTTAACAATAATCTTCAACATTGAATTAGCTGTTCTTATAATATAGTTATTCTATTTATTCAAAGTAACACAGCTTCTCACATGTTAATGATTTGTATGTCGTTAGAAGTGCTTTTTTGCTACACTGTGGCAACTTATAGATTGTCTTCACTGTGGTTAGTGGGCAATATTATAAACCAGTTTTATGTATTTTGACCAACTTGGTCTTATTCACCTAAATTTAAGTCATTGCAGAGTACTAAGACAATGATCTGATGAAGTTACTGACTCTATGAAGCAATTAACTGCCGAAGCCATTACACACTTACGTAACCGTATTCATGTCATTATCGAAGGCACGGATACTCGTTTGGGTAAGATTTTTGACATTGTATTATTGATTGCAATTTTGGCCAGTGTGGCTGTGGTAATGATTGACAGTGTGCTATACATGCGTTTGCAATATGGCACTATATTCTTTTATGCAGAATGGTTTTTCACTATTTTGTTTACGATGGAGTATATTTTAAGGCTTTTTTCAGCACCCAATCGCTTACGTTATGCTTTTAGCTTTTTTGGGATTGTTGACTTACTGTCTGTGCTGCCAAGCTATTTAAGTCTAATGTTTGTGGGTGTTCAATACTTACTGGTTATTCGTATTTTACGTATTTTACGTATTTTTAGAGTACTTAAGCTTAAAGCTTATATGCAACAAGCGGGTTTTTTGGCTTCAGCGCTCAAAACCAGTCAACAAAAAATCACGGTATTTTTCTTGTCATTGGTACTTTTGGTTACGATATTCGGATCAATTATCTATGTAGTAGAAGGTCCAAAGAATGGTTTTACCAGTATTCCACTGTCTATTTATTGGGCGGTTGTAACCATGACAACGGTTGGTTATGGTGATATGTCACCAAAAACACCGTTGGGTCAGGCGATTGCAAGTATGGTTATGATTACAGGTTACTCGATCATTGCGGTACCGACAGGTATTTTTACCTCTGAGCTAGCACGAAATATGCGCCCTCAGCTGAGTCCTGTGACTTGTCCTAATTGTGGTAAATTCGGTCATGCTGTCTCCGCAGATTTCTGTGATCGATGCGGACATGCCTTACATATCTAGTAATTACGACGTTTGGGGCACATAGTGGCAGTATTATAGACAGTGGTTCTCTTCATGCTGTTTATTTAGCTATCTAGATCTAGAGCGCTATCTTTTATATTTTTATACGTCAATGTATTCATGTACCAGTGGCGATAGGTCAATCTCAACACCCAAGTTGACCAAGTTCCAATATTGTCCTGATACGGTACGATCTAGCATCATGGTCGTGGCAGAAGGTTGGAATTGTCCAAAATACTTTAAAGAGGTGCGCATTTGTGCAATGGCTTCGTGATGTACTTGACTACTGCCAAAATCAAAACGACCTTTTTGATAAGGCTCGATAGACAAAGGTTTTAAGCCAATAGATAACCATTTTTTATAAAACTCACCAGGAATATCTTTGTCGTCATCACGGCGAATGTCTAAAGCGATTAAATCCTGTTCGAGTGCTGTGACATCACTTTTGATGGCATGCTTGGCAAAACGACGAAATAATTGAATTTCGTTGTCACTATAGCTGCGAATACCACCAAAATCATAAGCCACAACGCTGCCATCTTTACGAAAAGCAAAGTTTCCAGGGTGTGGATCACAGTGCATACGATATAAGCCAAACAGTTGTCCTGCGGTAAAATGAAACAGACGCTTTGCTATCTGTTGTTTGATCTCATTGTCCCAAGTTGACGCGACGCTTAGTGTCTCTCCTGCCTCTTCTGTTAAGGTTAAAATTCGCTTAGATGAGTGGCTGCTGATGACTTTTGGAATAATAAGACCTTCATCCTCTGCATGAAAAGCACCGAATACTCGTAAGTTATGGGCTTCTTTTATATAGTCTAATTCATCGTGCAGACTTTGGTTAATCTCGTTAAATAACTGTTCTTGTAGCTGCTTACTCATATTAAGTACGCCAGCAATTTTTAAAGCCATGCGTACTTGTTTGAGATCGCTATCACAATTTTCATCGACGCCTGGGTACTGAACCTTTACGACGACCTTTTGACCAGACGGCAGCATTGCTTTATGTACTTGTCCAATGGATGCTGCAGCAAACGGCATTTCTTCAAACTTGCTAAATAGTTCGGTCACAGGTGCTTTGAGCTCACGTTCTATTTGTGCCTGTATTTGTGTATAGGGCATGGGCGGCGCATCTTTTTGTAGCTTTTCTAAAGCCGTTGCTACTTCGGGTGGAAATACATCTTTATATTGCGATGCGATTTGTCCCACTTTCATCACCGCACCCTTCATTTCACCAAGTGTTTCGGCTATCTGGATGCCTACCTCTTGCATTAGCTCTGATCGTGCTTGTAAACGTTTTTCTTCGTCACTTGAGAGGTGCTTAAATGAGTTTTTAGCTGCTTTACCGGCAATACTTGCAGTCATGCCAGCGAGTTTCATAAAGCGCTTTCCAGACGATTTTGCCATTCATATCACCATGTAGTGGGTTGTTTATTCAGTCGTAATTCTATTTTTTGATCGTTACTGCTCAATTAGGCTGCGTTCTAATGTACTGCCTTGAAAGGCTGATGCTAACATTATCCCAAACATTGTTGAAAACCTAGCTGAGGTTTCGACGTTATCATCAATTTTCGCCTAGTCTGGTGCAGTTATAGCGATCAGTCACCTTAATGTTTGAATGTTTAATAAACCCTAAACTTCAGTCAGCAATATTTATAGAGTAGAGGTTGTCTAGCCAATAATCCAATGCCATTTGATAGCCCATCTGTCCCAAGCCACAAATAACTCCAACTGCAATATCGCTTAAATAAGAGTGATGGCGAAAAGGTTCACGTGCATGAACATTGGATAAATGTACTTCTATAAAGGGCTTTTGTGTGGCTAATAGTGCATCACGTATGGCAACTGAAGTATGCGTAAATGCGGCAGGGTTTATGATAATAGCATCTACCTGTGCTGCTGTATCTGCCAATAGCCCATAATGTTGAATACTATCAACTATTTGGCCTTCGTGGTTTGATTGTACACATATTAACTCAATATTGTACTGAGCGGCTCGTGTTGTTAAGCGTTTCTCAATATCTGCCAGTGTGGTATGACCATAAATTTCAGGCTCGCGTTTACCTAATAAATTTAGATTGACTCCATTAACCAGTAACAGTTTATGCGTGCGTGTTTGGATACTTTTTTGGCTAGAAGGTGTCGCAGCTGCGGCAAATTGAGAAGGCGTGGTCATAATGGTCTCTGTAGCTGTTGTCTTAGATTAGTAGTCTATTGTAAGGTATCTGACGCTTAGAAAAGCAAATTTTATCATTTCATGGTAGTGCTGCTTATTTCTTTATGATAACAGCTTGCTGATGAAGGTTATAAAAAATTACATGAAAAACTCACCTAAGCATTAAAAAGCATGTTAAAAGTCTTTATGTTGCTAAAAACCCGTGCTATGATATTTTTTATGCAATAAATATTACAAATTTGTTGCTGTTATTATGATAGGTTTATAAGGTAGGTGTAATGTTTAGGTAATAGTGATTATGGCGTGTCATTAATCTGAATATCAAACATTACATGGATTAAAAGTAGATGAAGCTTCGCTAAACAGCATCAAGTAGCTGACTGATATATTTGTACTACTTTGCTTGTTTGGTTGCAGTTTCTCTCATTTTTATCACTATTTTGTAAATGCAGACACGCATTAGAGTAAGACTCTCATTTTTTTGATTTCATGATCTTAGATCCCGATTGTATGCAGTTTTGCAAAGGAATTTGGGGCTAAGCAGACTTTTTTAGGAAGTAATATTATGTCAGCTCGTGAGCAAGGTACCGTTAAGTGGTTTAATGACTCGAAAGGTTTTGGTTTCATTCAACGTGATAGCGGAGAAGATATTTTTGTCCATTTTCGCGCGATTCAAGGTGATGGCTATCGCTCTTTAACAGATGGCGAAAAGGTTGAGTTCAGTGTAGTAGAGGGCGAAAAAGGTCTTCAAGCTGAAGAAGTCAGAAAAGTAGCAGAGTAATCTATTCAGGCATTATAATGGTTTAGCTATAATGTCTGTACAAACTACTGATATACTACTGAGTCAAGCCCGTTTTATTTTATCCATGTTGCGTTAATATCAGCATCATTGGTAGGATCAGACACTGGGCTTGGCTTTTTTTATGTCTACACGATGCCTAGGGTGTGTTTTCAAGTCAATTGCTAGTTATCTAAATGGGCTAAGAGTGCCTAGTTTGACCAAAGTTGTTACGAGCTTATTCATGATTAATAATGAACAAGCGATTAATTAAAAAGGATATTTTTTTGAGCAATTTCACAACATTTACTGATTTGCCACTTTCAACATCAACCTTACGTGCGGTAAGTGATTTGGGCTTTACTGAACTAACGCCTATTCAGGCACAAATACTACCACATACGTTGGCCAATCAAGATGCTATTGGACAGGCACAAACAGGTACTGGCAAGACAGCAACGTTTTTATTGACCATTATGGAAGCTTTACTCAAACGTCCTTTCACTAATGGTGAGGAGCGTTATTTAGGTGAACCACGTGCGGTAATCATGGCGCCAACTCGTGAGCTGGCTCAGCAAATATTTGATGACTGTATTGCTCTGACCAAATATACCTCTTTACACAGTGTCTGTATCATGGGTGGTACCAATTATGAGACACAACAGTATGAGCTTGAGCGTCAATATGTCGATATATTGGTTGCAACGCCTGGTCGATTGATTGATCTTGCCAATAAAGGCATGGTTTATCTGGATCGTGTCGAAGTATTGGTGTTGGATGAAGCGGATAGAATGCTTGATATGGGTTTTATTCCTGACATTAAGCGTTTAGTCGGCCGTATGCCAGCCAATACAGACCGCCAAAGCTTATTGTTTTCTGCCACTTTTAATCAAGATGTGATGAACTTGGCTTATCGTTGGTTGCATGAGCCACAATTTGTGGAAATTGAACCTGAGCATAAGACCAGTGAATTGGTCGATCAGCATTTTTACTTATTGACAGAAAATCAAAAGTTAGAAGCATTGCAGCGTATTATTAGTGATCCTGCGATGGATAAAGTCATTGTATTTGCCAATCGTAAAGACCAAGTAAAACGCCTTTATCATAAGCTGCGTCAAGCCCATAAAGTTGTGATGCTGTCAGGTGATGTTATCCAACAAAAACGTGAAAAATACTTACAGCGTTTTAAGGATGGTCACGCTTGTATTTTAGTCGCGACAGATGTAGCAGGGCGTGGTATCCATGTCGATGATATCAGTCATGTGGTGAATTACACCTTACCAGATCAGCCAGATGATTACGTACACCGTATTGGTCGTACAGGGCGTGCTGGGCAGACAGGCATCAGCATCAGCTTTGTTAGTGAAGACGATGCTTTTAACCTACCTGCATTAGAGACGCATTTAGATACTAAGTTTACGCTTGAGCAATGGCAAGAATAAAGATGTTGAAGCAGATCGTATTATCCTTATGAGCGATTGATAAAATGATAAAAGCCCTTAACGTCAGTCATGATGTTAAGGGCTTTTTATTTTGGTGTCTTAGCTTCAATGTATTGTATA
>NZ_JBQSVP010000097.1:0-11861 GCF_052376345.1 Psychrobacter sp. AOP5-GZ1-6
GAATTTTTTTGTCTAGGGTTTGCTTTTAGTTCACGCGATAGTTATCTAAACGGGCGGAGTATTTCACTGCTCAAAAGATGGTAAGTTTGTCTATGAGAATGCCAAAGTTAGCCAATCAAAACGAACCTGTCAGTGATATATTTTCAGATGCTATAAATTACTTGATATATTGCTGTTAATAGGCTGTTTTGCTTGATTTTAATGACGCTCAGATGCCCCTAAATCAACAAATTTGTGCTAAAATAGCTTCTTTTATTTACTATCAAAAATATCATTGTTTTCGTAATATTTTCCATGCTTTATAGCATTGCTTTGCTCGTTGTTTTTATTGATGATTATCAATATCTAATGGGGATAATATGCTATCTATAAAGCCTGCAAAATTAATAGCGTGGATATGAGTGAAGGAGTATATATGAGCGAGTCAGTCAGTCCTATTGGCATCGTAGACGAATTAAAGCAATCCTATTTGGATTATGCGATGAGCGTGATTGTCTCGCGTGCGCTACCTGATGTGCGTGATGGGTTCAAGCCTGTTCACCGCCGTGTGATGTATGCCATGCATGTGCTATCTAATGACTACAATAAGCCTTACAAAAAGTCAGCACGTGTGGTCGGTGATGTCATTGGTAAGTACCATCCACATGGCGACAGCGCAGTATATGATGCGATTGTTCGTATGGCACAGGATTTTAGCTTGCGCTATCCGATGGTTGATGGCCAAGGTAACTTTGGCTCGATTGATGATGATCCTCCGGCGGCCATGCGTTATACCGAAGTACGTATGACCAAACTGACCCATCAAATGCTTGCCGATTTGGACAAGGATACGGTCGATTGGGAAGATAACTACGATGGTTCTGAGCGCATGCCAAGCGTGATGCCAGCGCGTATTCCTAACTTGTTGGTCAACGGTGCGACAGGTATTGCGGTCGGTATGGCGACTAACATGGCGCCGCATAATCTGACCGAAGTGATTAATGCGTGTTTGGCGTATGCCGAAAACCCACAAGTTTCAGCTGAAGAGCTGATGTCACATATTTCAGGACCTGATTTCCCTACAGGCGGTATTATATATGGCCGCGCGGGCATTTTAGATGCCTATCGCACGGGTAAGGGCCGTTTACATATCCGTGGTCGCTATCATATTGAAGCCATGAGTGATACGGGTGTCAATCGTGATCGTGAGCGTATCGTATTCACTGAAGTGCCGTATCAAGCTAATAAAGCCAAGTTGATTGAGCGTATTGCAGAATTGGTTCGTGATAAAAAGATCGAAGGCATTAGTGAGATTCGTGATGAGTCCGATAAAGACGGTATGCGTATCGCTATTGATTTGCGTCGCGGTGAGACTGCTGAAGTTATCGTAAATAACTTGTTTCTACAAACGCCGCTAGAGTCTAGCTTTAGTATTAATATGGTTGCGCTCGATGATGGTCAGCCAAAATTATTGACTTTGCGCCAGCTGATAGCAGCGTTTGTTCGTCATCGTCAAGAGGTTGTGACTCGCCGTACGATTTATGAGTTGAATAAAGCTCGCGTTCGTGGCCATTTGCTCGAAGGTTTAACCGTTGCTCTAGCAAACATCGATGAGATTATTGCGACGATTAAAGCCTCTGCAAACCGAGGCCTTGCACGTGAGAGCTTACTAAATAACACGTGGGGTTCAGGTAGTGTCGTTGCGATGCTCACCGCTGCTGGTAGTCAGTCAGTACGTCCTGACTATATCGAAGGCGAAGATCCTAACGCACCGTTTGGTCTCATCGAAGGTGAAGAGCGTTATCGTTTATCACTTGAGCAGGTCAATGCGATTTTAGACATGCAATTGCATCGCTTAACAGGTCTTGAGCAAGACAAGTTGACGGAAGAATATCAAGACTTATTGCGTGAAATCGCGCATTTAGAATCTATTTTGGGTGATTTTGATAAGCTAATGACGATTATCTCAAATGAGATGATTGAGATTCGTGATAATTTTGGTGATGAGCGCCGTACTGATATTATCGATTCACGTACTGATTTTAACCGTGAAGACCTCATTCCTGAACAGACGGTTGTGATGACAGTATCGCGTACCGGCTATGCCAAAACTCAGCCAATCGATGATTATGTTGCGCAAAAACGTGGTGGTAAAGGCAAGTCTGCCACCGCCATGAAAGAAGATGACGTCATTGATCATCTGATCGTGACATCGACTCATGCGACCGTACTGTGTTTCACTGATAGTGGCCGAGTCTTTAGCCTACGTGGCTTTGAAGTACCGATTGCCAGTCGCGGTGCGCGTGGTCGTCCATTGGTTAACCTTATTGGTTTAAATGGTGATGAGACTGTCACGACGATATTACCGATTCCAAAAATCGTAGAAGACGTATCGGCAATAGATGAAAGCTCACTAACGGATGATGACGATCTACTCGAGGGTAGTAACCAAGCAGAGGCGCCATTCGTATTCTTTGCGACTGCCAATGGTACCGTTAAGCGTGTTGAGCTTAAGCAGTTTGCTAATATTCGCTCGAACGGTCTTATCGCGGTTGGATTAGAAGAAGGTGATAAACTGGTCAGCGCTCGTATTACCAACGGCAGTCAAGAAGTAATGTTATTTGCGTCAAGTGGTAAAGCCATTCGTTTTAATGAAAATGATGCTCGCGCGATGGGCCGTACGGCTAAAGGCGTCCGCGGTATGCGTCTGTCTGCTGAAGAGTTTATCAAGTCATTGGTCGTTATCGAAGACGATGTACGTGAAATCTTAATTGCTTGTGAAAACGGCTTTGGTAAGCGAACCTTGATTGATGAGTTTAATACGCAAAATCGTGGTGGTGGTGGTGTGATTGCTATCAAAACCAGTGAGCGTAACGGTGCATTGGTTCGTGCGACCAAAGTTGATCCTGAAGATGATATTATCTTAATCTCTGATAAAGGTACGTTGGTTCGTACGCCAGTTGAGCACGTTGCCAGTTCTGGTCGTAATACCCAAGGTGTCACGTTGATTCGTTTATCAAAAGATGAAAAGCTGGTTGCTATGGCACGTGTTGAGAACGAAGAAGGCGACGATGAATTAATTGATGCGATGCAAGAAGATGGCACGTTTGATGTAGAAGGTCAAGAGCAGATAGATATTGATGCTGCTACTGATAATACAGTGACGGCTGATGTTGTAGGCAATACAAATAATGATGAGTTAGATGGCGAGTAAATGCCTCAGTAGTTAGCTTTTTGATCTAGTTTTATAAGATTATTCTAGTAAAAGCCTCTGACGTTCTCGTCGGAGGCTTTTTTATTCTTCTAAGTGTTATTAATTTTAAGGTCTGCTGTTATATTCTGAGCACTATAAGCCGCAACTTCTATAATTCTTTATAAATCACGCCCATAAAGCTATATTTTAAGGCTGTTGTTATGTTTGCGACCAATCAAACTTTTCAAGGAACTCTTGCATCGATATCATCGAGCTTTCTATTTGCGATAATGTTTTTGTTTGGGCTTTTTATGTTGCCTTTGACCGGTACGCAAGTCGCGTCATGGCGTATATTGATGATGCTATTAAGTCTGGTGTTATTGGTCAGTTTTACCAAGCAATGGCAACATGTCTTTGACTATATAAAGACCCTCAAGACAGTCAAAGAGTGGCTTATATTTGTGTTACCTGCACCAATTTTGGGTGGACAGATTTGGCTTTTTATGTGGGCACCAGTCAACGGTTTTGGCTTGGATGTGACGTTGGGTTATTTTCTATTACCACTCGTGATGATAGTACTCGGACGATTTTTTTATCATGAGTATATGAGTGTATTACAGTGGGTGGCAGCGCTATTTGCAGCCATGGGTATTGGTTATGATATATTGCAATACGGCTCAATATCTTGGGTGACACTGTTTGTGTGCTTGGGCTATCCACCGTATTATCTACTGCGGCGTACACTGTCCGTGCCGCCAGTAACGGGGTTGTTGTTTGATTTGACGCTGCTTACACCAGTGGTACTCACCGTGTTATATTTTAGCAATGGCTTTAGTTTGGCGATACAAGACACAAAATTTTGGTATCTATTACCATTACTTGGTGCCTTTAGCTCGCTTGCGATGTCATTGATGATGATTGCTAGTAGTAAGCTACCAGTCTCATTATTTGGTGCTCTGAGTTATGTAGAGCCGATGCTGTTATTTATATTGTCTATTACTGTGCTTAGCCAAGATCTTGAAGAAGGTGGCTCTCTGTTCATGTACGGTATGATTACGCTTGCGCTACTGGTTATGATGGTTAATAGTGCTATAGGATATATAGTACAACGTCGTGATGATCATTTACATGGATATAGCGAGCCGCAGATAGGTGGGTTTCCGCCACGGCGTCATTTTATCAATCAACGTATCGATGGTGTGCTGACAGCACACCGTTTTCGCAAGATTCGCCGCTACCAAAAAAAGCTAAATAAAATACAGGAAAAAATCGAGAAACTTGATTTAAAATAGTTAGTTAGGTGTGTTTTATTTACTCAATAAAGAAGTTTTAATATTAGATGAATGAGGGGCATTGCTTATTTATTCTGACTTTGACATAATGCCGTCTATGATGTAAGCACCATACAATCAAAGCGTTTATTTTAGATTGCGCGATTATCTTATATACAAAAGCCTCAGACATTTTCGTCTGAGGCTTTTGTTTTTTTTTAAATTGCCAAGAATGTGTACTAAGCATTAAAGGTCGCTGCTATGATAACTACTAACCAAACATCACAGGGTACAATCACTGCCGTAGCTGCAAACTTTTTGTATTCACTTTTATTCTTATTTGGCTTATTACTGCAGCCATTATCAGGTACGCAGGTTGCGTCGTGGCGCGTACTAACGATGTTTTTTAGCTTGGTGTTGCTAGTCACTTTATTAAAGCAGTGGCAGCATATTTTTGACTATCTAAAAACATTAAAAAACGCCAAAGAGTGGTTGTTATTTATACTACCCACACCGATTTTGGGTGCGCAAATTTGGATATTTATGTGGGCACCAGTCAATGGGCTGGGTCTTGAGGTAACATTAGGATATTTTTTATATCCAATGATTATGATCGTCGTTGGTCGGTTTTTTTATAACGAGAGTATGAGTCTACTACAGTGGGCTGCCATCATATGCGCAGGTTTTGGCATCGCTTACGATATCTTCGAATATGGGGCTATCTCTTGGGCGACTTTATTTGTATGTTTGGGTTACCCTCCTTACTATCTGTTGCGCCGCAAGCTAGCAGTGCCGCCCATTACTGGTCTTATTTCCGACTTGACGTTGCTACTACCAGTCGTTTTAGTCGTGTTATATATGAACGGCGGTTTTGAGTTGGCAGTATCCAATCAAAAACTTTGGTATCTTTTGCCATTATTGGGCATTATCAGCACCGCTGCGATGTCATTAACGATGGTTGCCAGCCAAAAACTGCCAGTTTCACTGTTTGGTACTTTATGCTATCTAGAGCCAATATTTTTGTTCCTGTTTTCCATCATTCTTTTAGATGGCAATATGGAAGAGGGCGGTTCGATACTGATGTACAGCATGATTTTTGTCGCATTGCTTATTATGATTGCCGATAGCGCGCTTGGTTATCTAGGGCGTAAACGTGATGATCGTTTACATGGCTACAATGAGCCACAAGTGGGGAGCTTTCCGCCGCGTCGCCGTCTAAAAAACCGCCGTATCAAAGGTGTACTCGCTGCGCATCGGTTTCGTAAAATTAAAAAGTATCAGCAAAAAATAGATAAGATGACCCGTAAAATTGAAGCATTGCATTTAAAGTAAATGTTGCTAAGGCGTATCATGATTTAGTTTGTGAGTCTTATTCTGTGTCAAAGGTGCGTGAATTACGCTATTATCAAAAGCAGTGTTGTTATGCTTAAAAGAATACAGCGCACCATACATAAAAATCATCACTCATTGACACCACTCATTGACATCATAATATTGACACTATCATTAGGACGATTTATGTTACATCTTCATCATTTAGCAAACTCGCGCTCGTTTCGTATTTTATGGTTATTAGAAGAGCTAAACGTCGACTATAAATTGACGTGCTATGAGCGTAATAAGGCCTATCGCGCGCCAGAGAGCCTCAAAAAAGTACATCCACTTGGTAATGTGCCAATACTAGAAGTGAACGATCGCGCCTTGGTTGAGTCAGGGTTTATTATTGAATATTTGATCAAACACTATGACACAGCGCAGAGATTTAAACCTACTGATGACAACGAAGACGCATGGGAAGCCTACACTTTTTGGCTGCATTTTGCGGAAGCCTCGTTGATGCCGTTGCTGGTAATGCGCTTGGTATTTACTAAAGTGGTTCAACAGTCACCAATGCTCATTAGGCCTATTAGTAAAAAAATTCAGGGTCAAGTTGAAAAGAATATGATCAGCAGCGGTCTACAAAAAATGCTGTATATGATCGAGCAACGCTTGCAAGACAATCATTGGTTTGCAGGCAGTGACTTTAGCGCGGCGGATATTCAGATGCACCTTGCGCTTGTTGGTGCTAATGCGGGCGCAGGTTTGGACAGTCGTAAATATGCCAATATTTTGAACTGGCTCAAACGTTGTGAAGAGCGTGATGCCTTCAAACGTGCAGAACAAAAGGGTGGTCGTTTGCAGTTTTAGACGAAACACATTTGCACAGTGAGAAATAACTCATTTAATAGTAAAATAAAAGGTTTTGTTTATCATAGACAAAACCTTTTTTAGGATAAAAGATGACAGATCTGAATAAATCAAATGCTTCAAATACAGATATCGATAAATCACAAACTGATAGAGCCGCTATTAATAGCCAGCAAGTCTCTATCAAATCTTGGTCGCAGAAAATTCTGGTTGTCATACTATGCGCAGCGAGCTTTTATGGTGGTTGGAAGTCTTATGAGTCCAATATGGTCAATGAGTGTACGGCCAATGGTGGACAGATGGTTGAAGCACAAAAAACCATGATGTGCCAATTATCATAACCGCCGATTGTTATATATAAGAGACGTAACGCGATGCTAAAGTTAACCTTTTTGGGCACCTCCGCTGGTGTGCCGACCAAACAGCGCAATGTAACCGCATTGGCGATTGAATGTCTGAATCCTTATTTGTCTGGATCAGCCCAAGGCAATAATCAACAGAACAATCCAAATAAAAAATCGCGTCCATGGTTATTGATAGATTGCGGTGAAGGTACGCAGCAGCAGCTATTACATACCAAGCTGTCTATGCATCAATTGGTTGCTATCTGTATCACCCATGTGCATGGCGATCACTACTACGGATTGCCAGGATTATTGGCCAGTGTAGCCATGTCAGGACGCCGTGAGCCGTTGATGCTGATCGCCCCAAAAGCAATTGCGACATTGCTTGAGGCCATTAACCTAACCACAGAATTATATCTACCCTTTGCTGTGAATTTTGTAGCGATTGAAGACGTGCTATCTGAGAAACGTGATACAAACAAAGTGAATATCCGCTTAAGCGACCAGCATCAGCTTGATATTGATATCACAGCGCTATCACATCGGGTCGCATCTCATGCATTTGGTGTCACGCAGACCATTTATCATCGTAGGCTTGATAAGGATAAACTGCTAGCACAAGGCATTCCTGCAAGCGCGCTATGGGGTAAATTGCAGCAAGGTCACGATGTCATCACCGAAGATGGTCAGCAGTTATGTGCAGCCGACTATGTCAATGACGAACTATCACGAACGCGAGTAGTGATAGCAGGAGATAACGATACGCCAGCGTGTCTCAGCGATGCACTGGTCAATACGGATTTATTGGTGCATGAAGCCACTTATACCCATGAAGTGCTCACTAAGATTCAAGGCAAAAACCCCGAGTTTGATCCGATGCATAGCAGTGCGCAATTGGTGGCTGGTCTTGTAGAAAAAAGCGGCGTAAATAATTTAATTTTGACTCACTTCAGTGCGCGTTATCAGGGTTTTGATAATCCTAATAGCAAGACGCCAAACATGGCATACATTCGTTTAGATGCTGAAAGTGTCTATCAAGGCAATCTTTGGTTAGCTGCTGATTTTGATCAATACACGGTTGATGGCGCAGTTGAACCGATAGGCAATAAAGAGTGCAGCCAAGAAGGTAGTGAAGAGAACAGCCGCGTGCAGTATATAGGTTCTGCACGCAGTGATTAGATATGGCTTAGCGCTTGCTGTCTTCAATTTTTAATTGCGTTATACCGCTCCAGTAGCGACTGAACTGGTAAGCAACCCGTCCTGAGCGACCACCACGTTCAGAAGCCCAGCGTAGTGCATCCTTTCTAATCTTGTCAGGCATTAGCTGACTTTCTAAAATGCTCTTAGCATCACTGTCCATATCAGCTGAGATTTTCTGCTGCTCCAAATTCAGATAATGCTGAATGATATGCAGATAGGTCTGCTGATCCATAGGGTGGAAAGTGAGTGATAAGCCGAATCGGTCTGACAATGATACGGTTTCATCAATGGCCTCATAAGGATTGACTTCATCCGTCTGACCGTTGTAGATATTAATATTGTCTTTCATCATTTGCGGTAGCAGGCGACGGCGATTACTGGTAGCGTAGACCAATAGTTTGTCCTGTTCTGAATCAAGCACACTCTTTAGCGTACGATAGCTCTCGTCTTGACTGTCAAAAGCGAGATCGTCACAGTATACGATGTAGCGGCAATGACAATCTGCTGGTAGAGCATTAATGGCAGCGCGAATCTTGTCTAATATTTGTAGATCATCGCGGGCAACCTCAATAATACGCAAGCCTTCATTATGATGGGCTTGAAGCAAGGCTCGAATCAATGATGATTTACCAGCACCGCGTGTCCCTGACATCAATACATGATTGGCAGGATAACCTTTAATAAACTGACGGGTGTTTTGAACCAGTTTCGATTTTTGCTTATCAATACCATGCAAATCATCTAAGCTCAAAAACAGGTTGACCGATAAAGGTTGTAGATGGCCAGTGCGTCCACCAACCCAGCGATAAGCAAGCTGATTCGGATCGATTTCAATCGTCGGTGTCACCTGCTCTTGTAAGTATTGACTGAGTAAGTCTAACAAAGGTGCGGGTAGGGCATAAGTAGGCTGATTAGAAGGCGCGGTTGGGATTATTGGTTGTGACATAGTGGCTCTAGTAATTAAGGTTGTCTGTAATACCATACCCAAAAATATCATTACGCAGCGAAACTTTTGGTGCCTACTGAGCGTAGTACTTGTAACCATTATTCGCGTTATTATTATTTTTGGAAATGATACGAATGGTAAGGCAGTAATCTCACTATATTATGAGAAAAAATACTATGGAAAATAGTGCCAGTAATCCGTCTATTACGCAAGCGTTGCAGGAGCAATCTCAGCAGCTATTGCCTATTATCACGCAAGCACTGGCCACACAGCATTTTAGTGAGATAGTACATCAGCGTATTGCTCAGCAAACCACAGAACAAACACAAGACATCGAAGGGATTCATTATCAAGGCTTAACGCGTGCCCAGCATTCACAGTTTGGTCAAGTCATGATTAAATGGCAGTTGATTGCTGACACTGATACTGAGATTGATGTTGATAACATGTCTTTTGATTTAACTCATGAAGCGGAAGCGCTAACCTCTGTAAACGCTGTGTCCAAAATCGAAGATAAGGCTATCGCAGCGCCACTATTGGCGCATCATTACGTAAACGTTCAAGCGCTAGAGCCGCCTCAAAAGCTGATCATCATCGTCATGCCTTATTATCCTAATGGTAGCTTGGCAAGACAGTTGAGTACTCAAAATCAGCATTCATTGACAGCGCAACATAGGCATCACTTTTTAGTACAGTCCGCACATTTGATAGCTAACCTGCATCAGGTTGGCTGGTTGCATAATGATATTAAGCCTAGCAATATTTTGCTTGAGAGGTCTGACGATGAGTTGCCAGTAGATATTATGAGTAATGGTCTGACATCTAGATTATTAATCACTGATTTTGCTTTAGCACAACATATAACGGTGGCTAATAGTCATCCAAATCTTGCTGGAACACTAGCATATTTATCACCTGAGCGTTGGCAAGGGCAGGTTGCAACAGTACAAAGCGATATCTATGCATTTGGCATCATGATGGTTGAGGTGCTAACAGGCAAGCGACCGTTTCAGGTAGCTGCTAACAGCAAGGATGCATCGAAAGCGTGGGCGATTCAGCATTGCCAGCAACCTATTCCAAAGCTGCCATCAGAATATAGTCACTATCAATGTATTGTCGATAAGGCGTTGGCGAAGCAGATAGAAAGACGGTATCAGAGTATGGAAGTTATTTTGAAGGATTTAACATCATTAGATGATAGCTAAGTTGATGTTTTTATTTTCAAAAAGCTTTTTTCAAAAAGCGACTGTTTGTAGTATTCACATATTACCCAGTCATTGTTTTTTATGTTTGAATGGATATTCAGGCTCATTTTAAGCTAAGTCGCTATAGTCAGTCCTAAATAAAAGAGGTGCAACTACGGGTTTCTTGCTTGCTATGCCTACATAGACAGAGGCGGCGCAAAATGTAACCCGTATCGCTGTATTTATTTTATAGTGGATCGACTATATAGGATAATTTGGGTAACAATACCTCATTTCATTTTACGACAATAAAGGAAGAATATCATGGCTAAAGTACTTATCATTACTGGTGATTTCGTTGAGGACTATGAAAACATGGTTCCGTTCCAAGCGCTTCTAGCAATGGGACATGAGGTTGATGCGGTATGCCCAGATAAAGCTGAAGGGGATAGTATCGCTACTTCAATACACGATTTTGAAGGGGATCAAACTTATACCGAAAAACGTGGTCATAACTTTACCCTTAATGCCTCTTTTGCCGATATTAATGTCGCAGATTACGATGCTTTGTATTTACCAGGTGGACGTGCGCCAGAATACTTGCGTTTGAACGCCAAGGTTATTGCAATGATTCAGCATTTCGCAAATACTGATAAACCAATTGCATCGGTTTGCCACGGGCCACAATTACTGACGGCTGCTGGCGTATTAAAGGGTAAGAAAGTATCTGCCTATCCTGCATGTCAGCCAGAAATAGAAATGGCTGGCGCTGAGTATATTGAGTTGCCTATGGATGGCGCTATTACAGATGGAAAGCTAGTAACGGGTCCTGCATGGCCTGCTCACCCAGCTATGCTGAAGCAGTTTGTTGCTTTGCTATAAGCTTTAATTAGGGCTTGTTGAATATTCAATAGGCCCCAGTATCGAGAGAGGATATATGTGCCAACTATTTATTAGTGCTGATGATAGCTTATGGAGCTCTAAAACCAAATCACTTCGAATTCAGGGAGTAGTTACCTCAATTCGTTTGGAAGTGTTTTTTTGGGATATATTAGAAGAGTTGGCATTTCGTGATCAAATGACGGTTAATCAACTGATCACTAAGCTATACCTTGAGTCTCTCGATGCTGATCATGATATTGGTAATTTCACCTCTTTTTTAAGGGTTTGTTGTTCTCGTTATTTGTCTTTAATAGCCGATGGCGATCTTTTTCGCGAAACAGCATTGCCTTTAGAGGAGGTCGATGCAAAAAATATCATCAAACGTGAAACCCTCCGCAAAAATCAACGTAGTGCATTATTCAATGGCATTGAGCAAAATATTTCTATTAATTGAAGTGTGTCCTTCACTTAAGCGATAGTCATTTAGAGTCAGCGAGCTACTAAATCGTTACAGCGTTAACCTTCTTAGATGTACTACTTGTACAGTCTGCATTCAGCTGCGTTGCATCGCTGTTAGAGTTCTTTGGCTATATGGTCAAATCTATATAAATCCCCCCACATCGTCAGTCTCGCTTAATCTACTACTTGTAGTACTTTCGCTCGGTTTTTTTGTAT
>NZ_JBQSVP010000098.1:0-11797 GCF_052376345.1 Psychrobacter sp. AOP5-GZ1-6
TATTTATAAACAATTATGAGCATGACGATAACCTACTTTACAAGTACTGCTTGTGATCTTACTGGCTACTCGTTTGCTGATTGCCTATATTTTACTGACTAACTCAGGATTTATCGTGTTTTTCCTGTTAGTGCTGTTTAGTGTTCTTGTCATTGACATCAATCACTTAACAGCCATTACTTCTTTATCTGGATCTATCTGGTTTATAAGTTAAGTATCGTCAGTCCTAAATAAACGAGATACAAATATGACTTTGCGATACTGGCATACATTTTCCTCGCTTGCTGTGCCTGTGCAGACAGAGGCTAAGCAAATAGAGGTACAGCAAACAAAAACTAAGAAAAATGCACCCAGTATTGGTTTTGCAGTGGCTCAACTATGATGACTGCTTATCGGCTTTCGCTTTACTACTGATTTTTATACAGATCAATGTAAGGGCTTGATGATGGCTGCTCACCTGTTGTGCCTTCTTCTGTGACTATAACGGGTGTTGCCTCGGTGCTGGTTGAATAACTGGCAGCGGACTCATTAGAGCTCACTGAGTTAGAACTAGTTGAATTAGAGCTGACTGGACTTGGGTTAGCAGCAGCAACTCCTTTTACGGCTGGTGCTGAAGCTGTATCTGCCAAAGTGCTATCAGACATAATATCGTCTTCGCTTATCTGTACGCCACTATCATCGACGACTGTTGTCAATAATACCAACTCTGTCACACCAACCGTCGTGTTGGCAATATCAATGAGATTACTCTGTTGAGTCGGTGTCATGCGTCCCATGATATAAACCACGCCGTTATCGCTCACCGCTTTAATCTGTGAAGTACTAACACCGTTACTAGCGACCACTTTCGCCAGCAGTTTTGAGGTGATATAACCGTCCTGCACGGTGGAGCTGTAACCTTTTGAGGCACTCACGTTTAACTCGTTATAAACGCGACGCACATCAGGCATAGAACTGACGACTTTTTCTATCTCTGTTTTGATGGCTTCAGTAGGCACTTCACCTGTCAGCAACACTTCACTATTAAAGCTATCAATGCTCATGCGGCTGGTTTGTTGCAGGTCTTCTTGTAATCCATAAACGTTTATTTTGGCGGTATGCTCGATACTCCGATCCAGCAGGCGTTGCGGAATAGTACGCTCTGTCATCGGTACACCATAGGTACCCTCTGTACTATTGGTCAAATAGTTAGTAGTACAGCCAGTGGTGATGATACTAGCCATTAGCATCGTGCCAATGGTAATACGGCGTGATGAACCAAAAATAGCAGTGCGCAAATGCATCCGTGTCATGAGTTACCTCTTAAAACATAATTGTGACGATGATAGAAGGTTAGCTAATGGTATTGTTTTAGCTGTTGTAAATCTAGCTGTTATAAGCTTAGCTACTTTACTTAATTTTTGCTGAAGGAAGTTAGGTTTTTGGTAACGCAAGCTTGATACCAAGCATTATGTGATCCCAAAAAATAAAAAATCTATAAACGATTACCACGCACTGGCAATAAACGCCCCTTGTAGCCAGTCCGGTTGATTGTCTGTCATGTCGCTTTTTATACCGCTTTTCTGTGTGTTTTTATCAACCGTATTATAGGCGATGACATCGAACCGACATTCATAGTCACTAAACTCAGGATGCTGTTGCAAGAAGTAGCGAGCAGCTTTAATCACTTTACGTTGTTTGCTCGCCGTCACACTCAGCGCGGCATCACCAAATCCTGACTGTTTACGTTGCCGTACTTCGATGAATACCAGCGTTGACCATGCCCGCCCTGTTTCCATCATGACTAAATCTAGCTCACCTACTTTTGGCTGTTGCCAATTCTGTGCAATCAGTCTTAATCCTTGCGCCTGTAAAAACTCACACGCATGCTGTTCAAACTGGACGCCTTGACGTTGTTTTGGTGAAATAAGAGTCAGAGGTTTATGCTGCACCATGATGTCGATTTCTCTGGTTAACATTGCAGAATTATCATAGCACATCATGCTAAACTAACCACTTTCGCACGCCTAGCGATATCATCGATAGATATTTAAACGCTCACTATTTAACTGAAAAATAAATAGACGATGACTATATGGGAACTGTGCCTTATTCTTTTTAATGACCCGAGGTTTTCATGTCTACCCCTACCGCGATGCCAGCTTGTCTATACATCGTTGCCACGCCAATTGGTAATCTCAGCGACATGACGCCGCATGCAATTGATGTCTTAAAGCAGGTCGCAATCATCGCCTGCGAAGATACCCGCACCTCAGGCAAGCTATTGTCACATTTCGGTATTGATACCAAAGGCAGTACTGCAGACGATACGGATACCACCGAAAAGCAAAAAGGTCACAATAAACTGTGGGCCTATCATGAGCACAATAGCGCCATTCAAACACCGAAAATCATTGAGATGATTGAACAAGGTCACTCGGTTGCTTTGATCAGCGATGCTGGCACGCCACTAGTCAGTGACCCAGGTTATCAGTTGGTACAAGCAGCACATGCTGCTGGTGTTACCGTATCACCTATCGTTGGCGTATCCGCTGCTATTGCGGCTCTGTCAGTCGCAGGACTGCCCTCAGACCGCTTTAGTTTTATTGGTTTTTTACCTGCAAAAACACATGGTCGCCAAAAACATCTGGCTGCTTTAAACTCACGTACCGAAACGCTAATATTTTATGAAGCACCGCATCGTATTCTTGCCAGCTTAGAAGATATGGCAGCGATATTTGGGGCAGATCGCGAGGTCGCGTTTTGCCGTGAATTGACCAAAACATTTGAGACAGTACGCAAGAGTACACTTGGCGATTTGGTTGAGTTTGTCAAAGCAGATGACAATCAACAGCGCGGTGAGATAGTCGTAGTCGTCGCTGGTGTAGACGTCACACAAGATGCCGATGACATCAGTGTTCACGATAAATTATTACAGCGTCTGTTGGAGGATTTATCCGTCAAAAAGGCAGCCACATTAGCCGCTGATATTACCGGTGTAAAAAAGAATGCGCTGTATCAACGACTACTTGAACTGCAATCGGAATAAATATCTAGAGACATCCTTATTTAAAAAATATGCGTTTATAAATCAATTTAGGAGAAGTAAGCAATGTACGATGTAATGGCGATAGGTAATGCGTTAGTTGATCACGAATATGTGCTGTCTGACGCAGCACTAGAAGAGACGGATCTGACTAAAGGTCATATGACACTGGCTGGTATCGAAGAGCAACAACAACTACTTGCATACTTCAAACTTGCTAATATTGACCCATCAAAGCAAGCTGGTGGCGGCTCAGCAGCTAATGCGATGTATACTTTCGCTAGCCTAGGTGGCAAGCCTTTTTATGCTTGCCGTGTTGGTGATGACCACCAAGGCAGTTTTTACCTAAAGGACTTGCTAGAAGCTGGCGTAACAACTTCAGAAAAATCTATTCATGCTGGCGGCGTGACTGGCTCCTGTGTGGTCGCGGTCACTGAAGATGGCGAACGTACCATGCAGACCTATCTCGGCACCTCAAGCGACATCACTGCTGATAATGTTGAGTTTGAGGCACTGACACAAGCAGATTGGCTATATATAGAAGGCTATTTAGCCATGTCTGAGAGCATCCAACCAGCAATGACCCGGTTACGTCAACAAGCCGGTATTCATAATACAAAGATTGCAGTAAGCTTTGCTGATCCTGCAGTAGTCCAGTTTGCCAAAGACGGCTTGCTCAATATGCTGGGTAACAAAGTTGCGGTGATATTTTGTAATAGTGAGGAAGCTAAGTTGTTTACGGAAAAGAAACAAATTAAAGCGGCAACACGTGCCCTGCTTGACTATTGTCACACAGCGGTTGTGACTGATGGCCCTAATGGGGCAACTATCGCTCATAAGCCCGATGACAAATCAGAGATTGAAATCTATGAAGTCGCCACGCCTGCTGTCGCCAATGTCATCGATACCAATGGCGCAGGTGATAACTACTCAGGTGCATTTTTATATGCCTTATCACAGCATTATAGCTTGCCAGAATGCGGACGACTTGCTGGAGCAGTGGCAGCACAAGTGATACAACAGTTTGGACCGCGCCTCGTCTCACAAGATTATAAAGATATTGCGCAGCGTGTACTATCTGCTTAGTGATTAAACCAATAACTGATGAGATGGCCTAGCATTTATTTTACGAAAAAGCCCATATCGAATTCGATATGGGCTTTTTATTTACTCTATTTAAATGACTATCAATTGAGTTGAGGACACGCCCTAAGCTAAAGCCAAAGCTTGCTCTAAATCTGCTTTGATATCTTCGATATGTTCGATACCAATCGACAGTCGTACCATATCAGTACTCACGCCAGCATTGGCAAGTTCTTGCTCATTCAACTGGCGATGGGTCGTGGTCGCTGGGTGACAAGCCAACGATTTGGCATCACCAATATTAACCAAACGCGTAATCAACTGCAGTGCATCGATAAAGCGAGCGCCAGCTTCTAGCCCGCCTTTAACACCAAAGGTTAAGATAGCAGAAGGAGTACCCTTCATATACTTCTTAGCAAGCGCATGCTCAGGATGATCAGGCAATCCTGCATATTTCACCCAAGCCACTTTCTCATGATCTCGTAGGTATTCAGCAACTGCTTTCGCGTTCTGCACATGGCGCTCCATACGTAAACTCAATGTCTCCATACCCTGCAAAATACCAAACGCATTTAGCGGGCTAAGCGCTGCGCCAGTATTGCGTAGCGGTGCCACACGAGCACGAGCGATAAACGCTGCTGCACCCACATCCTTAACAAAGTTTACGCCATGATAGCTTTGATCTGGCGTGTTCAATAATGGGAAGCGCTCAGGATGGTCGCCCCAAGGAAATTTGCCACTATCGACAATCGCGCCACCAATCGAAGTACCTGTACCACTCATATACTTGGTCAATGAATGAATGACAATATCCGCACCAAACTCAAACGGACGACATAGCGCAGGCGTCGCAACCGTACTATCAATCACGACTGGCACACCATATTCGTGCGCAATGTCACTTAACGCCTGAATATCGACAATATTACCCAGTGGATTACCAATACTCTCAGCAAAGACCATTTTAGTCTTATCATCGATTAAATCACGGATCGCTTCAGGATCTTTATGGTCGAAGAAGCGTACTTCGATACCTTGACGCGGCAACGCATGAGCAAATAAATTATAAGTACCACCATATAGGGTCGATACCGCCACGATATTATCACCCGCTTCACAGATGGTTTGAATCGCATAAGTAATGGCGGCCATACCAGATGCCACAGCAAGCGCACCGATGCCGCCTTCCAGTGCTGCGACGCGCTCTTCTAATACAGCATTGGTCGGGTTCATGATACGAGTATAGATATTGCCCGCGACTTTTAGATCAAATAAATCCGCACCATGCTGAGTATTATCAAAAGCGTACGAGCTAGTATGATAGATAGGTACTGCAACTGCTTTGGTCGTAGGCTCAACACTATAACCGGCATGAATTGCCAAGGTTTCAAGACGTGGGGTATTGGTTGGTTGTCCGTCACTCATACTATTCTCCTACATATTCGTTTATGATTAAGTAAATACTTTATAATTAAAAAGTCTATGTCAAAATATCCATTGCTAAATACTTATCGCTCAATGCTCATTGCTAAATGAGAGGCATAAAAAAAGCTGAGTTAATCATAACTCAACTTCTTTCTAAAAAAAACAACCAATCACTTATCGTATAGGCATTTATCGTACATGCATGTATTGTTCAGAAACTTATTGTACAGTCACTTATGACACAACCATAAAAGCTCATTAACAATAAAGCTCGTCAGTGTCCTCGTACACTAATCTGGCTTGCTTTTATTTATAATAAGCGTTTTCAGTACGAGTATGGTCAGTATCATCAACCACTTGCGTTAATTCTGGAATTTGCTGTTTCAGCTGCACTTCAACACCCTGACGCAATGTCATGTCAACGGCTGAGCACCCTTGGCAACCACCGCCGAATTTTAATACTGCAGTCAAGCCAATGCCTTCTTCCTCAATCAGCTCAAGCAGTTGTACATCACCACCATGCGCGGCCAAGCCAGGGTTAATCTCTGACTGTAATACATAGTTGATGCGCTCTTCCACACTAGCATCAGCGCCTACTTTTGGCACTTTAGAATTTGGGGCACGGAAAGTCAGCTGACCACCGAAACGGTCTTTATTATAATCAATAACCGCATCTTCTAGATAAGGTACTGACGCCGCTTCGATAAATGCAGAAAAGCTTTCATAGGTAAAACATAAATCAGCGCTGTCTTCTTCGCCTGGCTGGTTATAAGCCATGCAGCACTCTGCACGCGGTGTACCAGGATGCTCAACGAAAATACGCACACCGATACCATCTGTATCCTGTTTAGACAACAAATCTGCCAAGTAGCCTTGGGCTGATTCGGTAATGGTAATATTACTTTTTGCTTCAGCCTGATCGGTATCTAACGCTGATTCATAGTCTGCTGATGGTGCTACTTGCTCATTCTCACTCATAATACGTCCTATCCGTTATGACACAAGCGCTATATCTGTCTTGGCTGCTGTGTCGTGAATGTTAAATTTAGGTAGCTTATATAATAGGTAACTTGTATAAATTATATGGAGTATCAATCATCACAGCTAGCTTTCTATAATGCCGCACGCCGTTGTCAAAAATAGTGATACGTTTATATTAAGTATTATACCGTACTCAGGCGACAATTCCGACCGTGCTACTATGAATTAAACCATAGTAGCGACAAATGACTGCTATCGGTTTTTTCAATGGCAGGCGTGAATCCATTTTTTCAAAGCTACCTCTACTACGTACAAATAAAAAGCTTGAATATAGCAAACATAATGACTGATACATTCTCTTTTATATAAAGACAGCTGATGTAATTATCAAGTTATAACAAACCTATATGGCTCATCTTTATGATTCATCTTTGGCTCACTGCATCTAAGGCGAGTTTTGCCAACATGTTTATATTCACGGCGATTCTTTATCCCCAATTTTTTCATTTTAAGTACCACAATATGATTAATGACATACGATGATCAAAAAACGATCTTGAATTAATATTTAATTTTATATATTATAATAAGATATATTAAATGATTTCTATTATGAGAAATTACTAGGGTGTGTCTTCATGTTAAAAATGGCGATAAAAACAAGATAAATTGCCGTCAAACAAGGGTAACAGCTCGGATAATATCGAGATATTCATAAGCTATTTGATGCCGTTTGACAAGATTTGCCATTTTCGATTCATTAGATAACTATCGATTGAATTGAGGACACGCCCTAGCCCAAAACACTTGATAAGGAGCATTCCATGAGTAAATCCTTTAACGATATTACTAAACATGTTTCTAGCAATATGATGAAACTACACAAAAGCATTCCTGAAACAACTAAGGCATTTTCTCAACTGAGTGCTGCAGCAACGGCTGACGGCGTATTAGATAAAAAAACTAAGGAGCTTATTGCACTAGCCTTGGCAGTTGGCGCACGCTGCGATGCTTGTATTGGGTTTCATACCAAAGCATTAGTGCGACTTGGAGCAACTGAGGAAGAAGTGGCTGAAACACTTGGTGTATGTGTGGCCATGGGCGGCGGCCCTTCTATGATGTATGCTGCTGAAGCGGTCGCATCGTTTGAGGAATTTAGTAACAAAGACTAAGGTCTGCCTCCAGCTCAACCAACCGTTATTTAAATGAGCTTCATAAGCGTTGAAGATAAAACCTAACTGTCAATCGTTATGATTGACAGTTTTTTTGTACCTATAATTTTTGATAACTATAGCTGAGTTCAAATAATGTTGATACAAGGAAACTGAATGCAAGCTATACATTGGTATAGTTAGCGAGGATGACGATGTAGCGGATTTATATGGATTTGACTATGTGGTATAACTGAGGAATAACTTCATGCGTATACTGATTGTAATATCTTGAGTTGGTGGTGTTCTAAAAAGTATGCTGGCATCAGACGTAGCCATAATTGATGTAAAAGAACACCATATCAAACACTTTGAAGTGATTATCGAGCTTCTTAGAGAAGCAACAAGTCTTTCTAACCGCTCGTCTTAATCGGTGTCTAAGGCGACAGTTATTACCCTCTATACCTATGGTATGCTGTTTGCCAACCTGTTTGTGATCACCTTTAAAGGCCGTTATAAAGCTGTCCCAATTATCCATGCTAATAGAGCCGTAGCTTACTTTAAGTTGCTTTAAACGTGCTCTTAGCTTCTTAGCCGTTTTTAGGTCACGTTTGCCCCAAACATAAGCAACAATCTCATTGGTAGCGCGATCATAAGCATAAATAAGCCAAACTTTACGCTTTTTTCGATACACGTAAGTCCAGAACTCATCAACCTCTAAGCGTTCATAGTAGCTCTTCTTAGGCGCGATCTTATAAACAGATGAGCCTATGGTGCTCAATACTTTACCGATACTGACTGAGGCTATAACAGCTATGTCTCTAACACCGCAGCCTCTAACTGTCATGAGCCGTATAAGCTCTTCCACTTTAGAGTGACAGCCGTTATAAGTTAATGCATGGTCGCCAATAAACTGACGTTTGCAGTCCTTACATTGATAATTCTGCTTGCCATAGCTTTTTTTGCCATTTTTCTTTAAACTGGGACTGTGACAGTCGGGGCAGCTGATATCTATTTGTGTCTTCATAACCTCAAATATATCATCTTGCTTTGGCTGTCACCCTCCTTTATTTCTTCAGCATACTTTCTGACACACCACCAACTGTTTTTAATGAGAGGGTACTATGACCCAACCACGGCGTACTATCGAGCAATTACTGCACCAAGGTATTCTACCTCTCAAAAATACCGAGGCGGCAGCAACTCACCTAGAAGTCTACCCCAGCAAACGTACTTGGCTAACGTTTTTTGATAAAGCCTTGCTCATTATTGGCACGATAGCACTG
Organism: Psychrobacter sp. AOP5-GZ1-6; assembly: GCF_052376345.1. Lineage (NCBI taxonomy): Bacteria > Pseudomonadati > Pseudomonadota > Gammaproteobacteria > Moraxellales > Moraxellaceae > Psychrobacter > Psychrobacter sp. AOP5-GZ1-6. The sequence goes on from NZ_JBQSVP010000098.1 coordinate 8,952, forward strand.
GTCTTGTCCTTAGTTTTCTTTATCGCCTATAACTGGGTAAATATAGGCAAAATGGGTAAATTTGCTTTGGTAGAAGGGGCGTTATTTATCACGATTGCCCTTTACGTTGTGCTCTCTTTTAGACAGAAATTTCAGCTAATCCGGCAGCTTTTACTGCTCATTGCCAGCGTGATTACCGGTAGCTTGTTGGCACTGTTTGGGCAGGTGTATCAGACGGGCGCTGATACCTGGCAGCTGTTTTTTGGCTGGGCCGTATTGATTGTGCCTTGGGTCGTTATCGCGCGTTTTCCTGCACTGTGGCTGTTGTGGCTTGGGCTGATAAATGCTGGTCTGATGCTATATCTTGATTTGATAGATTTGTCATTTATTAATCATATTTATCAAAACGTTGTTCAAGTATGGCTTCTAGCACTGATTAATTTTATCGCCTTCAATACTTGGGTTATCAGTACTGAAAAGCAAACACTTCAAGCAGCTACTACCCATACCAACCTCACTTCTATTATTCCTCCTAAAACAAAAAGGCAGACCAAATCCAGCTTACACTGGAGCACTTATATCGTCGGTCTACTCAGTACTTGCTTTATTACCTATCTAGCGGTTTTCCCTGTCTTCGAGGGTGGCAATCGCTTAGCTACGCTTATCTCTGTTATATCTTGGCTTGGCTGGTGCGGCTTTATGCTTTGGCAATTTTATCAACGTCGAATCGATTTGCTGATGCTCACTTATCTGTCATTTTCTATCATTACCGTGGTGATGTTTTGGGTAGGAGAATGGCTATTAGATGACTTCGATGCGGGTGGGCTTCTAACTTTAGCGCTGTTGCTGATTGCAATGAGTTCAGCAGCGGTGATGTGGCTACGTAAGGTTGCTCGTTTAAATCACGAAAACAGTGTGCCAAGTACGGTAGCCAGAGGTGACATAGACCATAAACACCCAGACACTACTCTTTTACAGCTACAACAGCTTGGACTTATTGATGCAAATGCTATTGATAATGATGCTCAGACCGACCAAACCGTTAATAATGACCCTCAAGACCATAACCCTTGGTTTATACAAGTATTCTTTGGTTTTAGCGGCATTCTCGCCAGTCTATTTTTTATCGGTTTTTTAACCTTATTGCTAGAAAATACTGGCGTACTCGATAGTGCGATAGCGAACTTTGTCATGGGCATGGTATTAAATATTGCTGGCTTTATCTTATTTAAAAATAAACACCTTCGCCGTAGTATATTTTTAAACAGCTTAGCCTTTACGATTAGCGTAGCTGGACAAGTCTATGTGGCGTACGCATTAATTAGCGGTGATATTGAGCACCCCTTTGCTATATGGTTATTTTTAATGTTTCAAAGCAGTATGACCTTCATCGTGCCGAACTTTATTTACCGCATACTAAGTAGCTTGGTTGCTTTGGGCTGCGTGGTTTATTTACTTAACTACTATCATCTGCCTGAGATCAGTTTGGGATTGTTGGCACTGACTGTTGTTATCAGTAATTTACAACGTTATCGCCTATTACAGTCCGTTTCTATCGACTGGCAAGCGACCATTTTTGACCCTATCAAAGCAATTGGCTATGCCAGTACACTGATGCTGTTGTGCGTTTCTGTGTACTTTATCGCGGCTGAATATGGAAATAGCTTTGACAGTTATAGTACGGCTTTCAGCTACAACTATTATTTAGCCCAAGGGCTGCTCATTATTGCTAGCCTCTATGGTGCTGCTTTAATTCTCAAACGCTATCAAGTCAGTTTCCTATCAGCAGCAGGAATTATCGTTGGTTGCACTATTGCCATACTTGGCGTTATGTCGATTTACGTCTCAGGCTTATTGGCAACCAGTTTAATTATCATCATTGCTGTCGCCAATAGTCAGCGCCTATTGCTAGGGTTTGGTATTGTGGCGTTGGTCAGCTATATCTTTTGGTACTACTACCAGCTCGATACGTCTTTATTGGTCAAATCCGTCTCCATGCTGGTCATCAGTATCGCGCTATTACTTATGCGTTGGACGCTTATTAAAGGCTATCTTGCAAATATAAAATCGAGCGCCAACGATCATCAGGAGCGCCTATCATGAAAGATAAAATTCTGACCAAGCGTTTAATTAAAGAAACATCGCCGACCATGCATTGGCTACAAAAACCGGCAGTCATGATTGTTATTGCCCTTCTTGGATTGGCGCTGGTATTGGGCTTGATGATGATGAATATCAACAAATACGAAACCCATCTTGCCACTGGCGATACGGTATTATTAGCGCTTGCCCCTGTTGATCCGCGCGGCTTTATGCAAGGCGATTATATGACCCTCAGTTATGCGCTAGAGCCTGATGTTTTTGCAGCGTTGCGACCCGAAACGCGTGAAAGAAACTTAGAGAGTTTAGAAAGCTTGCAGCCAGATTTTCGAATCTATAAACCAAGTGACGGCTATGTAATCGTCAAAACCGATAGCAACAATGTTGGACAATTTGTGCGTTTAGCCAAAACCAATAGCCGAGATGACCTTAATAGTTTAGCTGTCAATGAGTTGGCTATTCATTACCGCATCCGTAACGGTAGCGTGCAAGTGGCGACCAATGCTTTTTTCTTTCAAGAAGGTCATGCCAAGTCATTTGAAGCGGCACAATATGGCTTGTTCCGCGTCAATGCTAAAGGCGAGCCGTTACTGACTGAGATGGTAAACGATAAATTTCAAATTATTAAAGGGGTTGATGTTGAGGATAAGGCTGAATTAGCTGATGACTCCTCTCATTAATTAATAAAAGCTAGCCAGCTAACAACCTTCATTAACCAAACTGATATTGCGATAAATACGCGCGGCTTGTTACTGTGGCTTGTCGTT
>NZ_JBQSVP010000099.1:0-11704 GCF_052376345.1 Psychrobacter sp. AOP5-GZ1-6
GGCTCAAGCCGTTTTTAACAAAAAAGTATGCACCTTTGTATCGACGTAATAGTTGCTTACGAAATGCAAATTAACCATTGAGATGACATTATCATCGGCCAAAATACTTAATCATTAATACTTAAGGATATAATTATGAAGCTTACTAAAATCGCTGCCATTGGTACATTAGCACTTTCAGTTGCAGGCCTAAGTGCTTGTAATAGCATGATGCCAGCTGACGCTGATAGTGCCTCGACTGAAGCACCTACCAGTAGTCAAGCAGCAACAGATACGCAAGCAGTATCTGATATGAATGTGGTACAAGTAGCACAAAGCAATGCTGATTTCTCGTTGCTTGTTGAAGCGGTAGAAGCTGCAGGCATCGCGGCACCATTATCTAATCCTAATGCCAACTTCACTATATTTGCACCGACCAATGAAGCATTTGCACAAGTGTTGCAAGAAACAGGTATGACGAAAGAGCAACTGTTTGCCAACAAACCATTGCTTACCAAAATCTTGGGCTACCATGTGATCAACGGTGCAGCACCAGTATATGCAGCAGATGTGAAGCCAGGTACGATTACTATGCTGAGTAAAGATGCACTTGTGGTCACCGATCAAGGCCAACTACAAGATGAAAATGGTCGTACAGTTAATATTTTAGACACTGATATTGCTGCTAACAATGGTGTGGTACACGTTATCGATAAAGTTTTGCTTCCTAAATAATTCTTGGTTGAAACCTGCTATCCGTACAAGCTAATACGTATAAGCTAATAATAGCGTCGTACACGTGATTGATACAGTGTTGCTACCTAAGTAAGCAGTAATTAAAAAATAATCAGTTAAAATCGTAGTTATTGATGTAACAAGTTTGACGTAATCGGCACTGGTCCAATTGGTATCGTTTGCAACAAATAAATTATTCACTGTTATATTCATTAACTGAGAAACCTATTTGTTAATCAAATAATGTAATTGACCATTCATTGATAAGGAAATACCCATGTTAAAGAAAAACTTACTATCTATCGCTGTTGTTACAGCTGCCATGTCATTAGCCGCTTGTAATGATACAGAAACCACGACTGATCCAGTTGAGCCTGAAGCGACTACTGAAGAAGTGGTTGTAGAGCCAATGGCTGAAACTGATGCAATGGCCGAAACAGATCCAGCGGCTGAGACTGATATGATGGACGAAGCTGCTGCTACGCAAACCATTGCTGAACTTGCTGCAGATAACGAAAATCTAACCATCCTAAACGCAGCACTACAAGCAGCTGGTCTTGACACTATGTTGATGGAAGATACCAAGCATACTGTATTTGCACCAACAGATGATGCATTTGCTCCTGTATTAGAAAGTTTGGGCGTGACCAAAGAGGAGCTATTGGCTGATACAGATTTACTTAACAAAGTACTTCCTTACCATGTGCTAGCGTCAGAAGTATTGGCTGCTGACATTCCTTATGGTACTGATATTGAAACTGCTAATGGTGCAACTATCTCTATCAGCGAAGACAACGTCATCACTGATGCTACTGGTAACACAGCCAACATCACCGGTACAGATATCATGGCAACCAATGGTGTGGTTCACACTATCGATGCGGTATTAATGCCTGAATAAGTTGTTTTTATAGACTGAGTTTTATCATTTATCAATGATATCGAAGAAGCCTAGCTCACTAGCTAGGCTTTTTTGTGTCTGACTTATGGTTGACCCGGCGTATCGCTCTAATAATGGTATCAATATAAAAGTGCTGGATAGTAGTACTGGATAAGAGGACTGGCGATACTATGAAAGTTCGTGACACCTAAAGTGAGAACAAGGCAGCCGACTATAGACTGTACAAATGGTATATTTAGAGAGGCTCATACCGTAGCGGTTTAGTAGTTCGCTGATTGTATATATATGTATATAGCGCACTGGTTCTAGTTTTTACTGACGGTTGTCACTGATATACATAGTTTGAGATTGATATTAAACGACTTTGTAAAAAGAGGTTAGAGCCTATTGAACGGCCACAAAAAAGCCCAAGACGACTGTCTTGGGCTTTGATTAAGATGATTAAGTAATCACCTGTCTTAACATGTTGTTTAGACAGGTGGTTGAGCTTGCTTATTTAACTTCTTTGTTTAGTGGATCAGCAGCCATTCTTTTTTCCAATTCTAGATGACGCTCTTCCCAGTAAGTAGCGTTTTTGATACCAAACTTTTTAGGATCAAAGACAAATCTTTTGGCAGTCGTACCGCCACCTGCTTTGAGCTGCGCTTCGTAATCTCGTAGGATAGAGATGGCAGGACGTGCGACAAAGAATACTACGATGATACCAACGATGTTTAACCAAGCCATCAAGCCAACACCAACATCGCCAAGTCCCCAAATGAAACCTGAGCTGTTTAGCGCACCATAAGCAACCATGAACATGATGATAAGTTTTACAGCAAACTGACCTGCTTTACTAGCGCCTTTACCCATAGAGCGGGTGAGGTAAGAGATGTTTACTTCGGCGATATAGTAGTACGCCAAGATAGTGGTAAAGGCAAAGAAGAATACCGCTATCGCGATAAAAGTATTACCAAAAGTACCGTAAACAGATTCCATCGCCATTTGGGTAAATGCTGGCGCGTTAATTTCAACATCCGCTGCTACGTTTTGTACCAAGAACTGGCCATCAGGCAATGTGCCTTGGATGTTGTACATACCTGTAGATAAAATCATAAAGGCAGTTGCAGAACAAACCAGTAAGGTATCAACATAGACTGAGAATGCCTGTACTAAACCCTGCTGTGCAGGATGATCAACGGCAGCCGCTGCGGCAGCATGAGGACCTGTACCTTGACCTGCTTCGTTAGAGTAAATACCACGTTTTACGCCCCAACCAATAGCAGCACCAAAACCTGCTTGTGCAGTAAAGGCATCACCAACGATGCTACCGAATACTTGTGGAATCATGCTGAAATTTGCAAATAAAATGAGCAGTGCTAAGACAATATAACCCACTGCCATGAAGGGTACTGCATACTCAGTAAAGGTTGCAATACGTTTGATACCACCAAAAATAATGAAGCCCAATACGATTAACACAACACCTAGAGCCATGATACGAGTCGTACCAGTCTCTATACCCATAAAGTTCATCGCTGAGCCTTCACCTGCAACCTGCGCAACGGCGTTGATAACCCCGTTGGCCTGTACACCAGGTAAGAAAATACCACAAGCAACGATTGAGGCGATGGCGAATAGAATACCGTACCATTTTTGACCAAGCGCACGCTCGAAGTAATAAGCAGGGCCACCACGATATTCGCCTGTTACGATATCACGCTCTTTATAAATTTGACCTAAGGTGGACTCAATATAAGCGGTTGACGCGCCCAAAAAGGCCACAACCCACATCCAAAATACGGCACCTGGACCACCGAAGCCAATGGCAGCAGCAACACCGGCGATGTTACCCATACCGACACGACCAGATAGAGAGACGGCTAGTGCCTGAAATGAAGAGATACCATCGTTATCAGGTTTCCCTTTAAATAATAGTCTGAGCATTTCTTTGAATAAGCGTACTTGTACGAAGCGTGTCATGATGGAATAGAAGAGACCAGCGCCCAAACACAGATAGATCAGTGCTGGACTCCAGATAATTCCATTTACTAAATTAACAAAACCTTCCATATGTATGTTCCTAGTACTGTCTCAAAGTGGCTTTGTATGCTTTAGAAGTAAGCTAACTGGTTAACTTACTTATTTAAGTTAAACAGTTAAATTAGCTACATCGACTTGTATGTATCAGTTAAGTCCCATACGTGCTTAGCCACCAAGAGTGAAGTGTGGTTTTCTGAACCTATCCGCTTAGCTTATCAGTGGGATTTACTGTTTATATAGTACTGATACTATTAGTAGCGGGTAGATCAGCGGGTTATATAGTCAAATGCTTATGATCGTGACAGCATTCAACTTACTATGAGCAGTATCGATTTATTACACTACTGGAATGGTTGATTAGATTTTCTACGTAAATACTTGATAGTTAAACGATAATCAAGAAGTTGCTAATACTAATCGTGTTATAAGTCCACTACCAAATGTATTCAAACCGTACGGCTACGTAACTGCAATTTGCCATATTTTTGTACCAATTACTAGAATTTTCTTTTTTCATCAGCATATATAGTTATTCAGTACGATCCAATTTTACGTAAATAACGAGTATATATGCACGAATGAGTGGTGATATGAAACGATATCCCAAGACAGCCGCAATAATAGAGCGGAAAGTGATTATGTTTTGTAACCAATAATGGCAAAACCATATTTATAGGGCCATTATGGCTAGAGCAGCTTACAGGCTATAATATGAGTTACTATAGTCAGTCCAATATAAATCTGTTTAATGCTTATAGCATGTTAGAAAACGGTTAAAAAATATCTTACTGGTTATTTGTTACTTACCATTATTAGGAGAAACGATGATGATGCGACAATCAATTATAAAACCCATTTTGCTCGCAGCAGTACTAGCAACCTCTACCGTTGGTCTTAGCGGCTGTGGCTATAACAACCTGCAAGCGCAAGACGAGCAAGTGACTGCGTCGTGGTCAGAAGTTGTTAACCAATATCAGCGTCGTTCTGATTTGGTGCCAAACTTAGTCAAAGTGGTACAGCAGTATGCTGAGCAGGAGCAAGAAGTCTTTACGCAAGTGGCTGAAGCGCGTTCACGTGCTGGTGGTATGACAGCGACGCCTGAAGTGCTCAACGACCCAGAAGCGATGGAACGTTATGTAGAGGCGCAAGAGCAGATGACAGGGGCATTGTCACGATTGATGGCAGTCTCTGAACGTTATCCTGAGTTAAAGTCAGATGGATTGTTCCAAGATTTACAAGCGCAGCTTGAAGGGACTGAAAATCGTATTGCTGTCGCTCGTAACCGTTATATCCAAGAGGTACAAAGCTATAATACAACGGTGCGTCAATTCCCAACCAACATTACCGCAAAAGTATTTGGCATGGAGACCAAGCCAAACTTTAGTGTGGAAAATGAAGAAGCGATATCAACGGCACCAACGGTAGATTTTGGTGATGACGATGCAGCAACTACTCAGTAGAGTGCAGTCAATAAGCGCATTATATATAAGTAGCATAGAGATATAAGTGGCATAGAGCGGCAAAAGCTGCTTCATTTATTTAAAGTAAGCGGCCGAACTGCTTATTGAAGGTATTGATACAGATATTTGATAAATATGAATACCGATCAACTTATCGTTTGCGTATCATGATTCGGATCTATAAAGACAAGTAACAGTGTTACGAGTGGTAGACTAAAGGTGTTCGATACCGTGTCGGATTTATATGAGATTGACTATAGTACAGATGTATTGAGGTGGTATAGATTAGATGAATAATTCAAAAGCACTCTTATCAGTATTGCTGTTCACGCTCAGCGTCAGTGGTACGTCTATGCTGCATGCTGCAACTAATGGCAATGTTGACGATGATGCTGTCGCTACTAATAGCACCTCAAGTCTGCAAGATCGTAGTGTCGAGGATTTAGTGGCACTTGCCAAAGCAGGCGATTCCAATGAAGCCATCGATGATGCAGTACTGGGTAATGAAGCCATCAATGAAGCGGTGCTCGGCAACGATGCTATCAATCAAAGCTCAGCAAATGATACAGACAGTGTTCAAACAACAGATCAGCCACCAGTGCGGTCAAGTGCAGAAAGTGTCGATGCAGATAAGCTGATATTGAATTCGCCAGTGGTTGATCAAGCCAATATTCTAAATCCGCAAGAGAAACAGCGTTTAGAGGCGCAGTTAAAAAATATCTATCAGCAAGGTTTCGCCCAAGCGGCAGTGGTTATTGTTCCTACAACAAATGGTTTGCCGATATTTGACTATGCACTGCAAGTGGCTGAAAAATGGCAGTTAGGTGATGAAGATATCGATGACGGCCTGCTAATGGTTGTCGCTGTCAATGACCGTGAGATGTATATCTTGACTGGCTATGGGCTAGAAGGCGTCTTACCAGATGCTGCAGTGAATCGTATTATTCGTGAAGATATCACACCACTATTTAAGCAGAACGACTACGGTGCTGGGATATTGGCAGGTGTAGATGCATTAAAGACCCGTCTAACTGCTGACCCCGAGGTCTTGGCTCGTGCTGATGCGCAAGCAGCCGAGCGTAGTGCGCAACAGGGCAATGACGAAGTACCGTCGCCTATTTTTTTGTTTATTATGGCGATGATATTTGGTAGCTTTATTACCAATATATTTGGTCGCGTGTTTGGCTCTATTCTAACGGCAGGTGGGTTTTTTGCTGGCTCGTTAGCACTGGGTGGCGGCTTCTTCATGACGGTGATTATGGCCATATTTATTTGGATGTTTTTGATCTCACGTGGTGGTGGCGGTAAAGGTGGCTCTGGCGGTGGTCGTCGAGGTGGTGGTATGGTATTCCTACCTGGTAGCGGAGGCGGTGGCAGCCGTGGTGGCGGAGGTTTTGGTAGCGGTGGTTTTGGCGGCGGCGGCGGTGGTTTTGGCGGCGGTGGTGCTGGCGGCTCGTGGTAGAGAGACAATGTATGTTTAAGAATACCAGAGGCAAAATGACCGTGAGTAATGATGTATTAGAGGGAATAGTATAATGACAGAAAACAACGCTTCAAAGTCCAGTCTTGCTCGCTGGTGGCGTCAGGTCGTATTTGTTCCTTTATGGCATAGCAAATGGCTGACGACAGAGGCTAAAGTGCGTCTGACAGAGCGTGTGACCCAAGCAGAGCGAGGTCACCGCGGCGAGGTGTTTTTGATTGTAGAAAATCACTTGCCCATTCAGGATGCTTATCACCTTGACTGTCATGAGCGTGCCGTTGATTTGTTTAGTGCGTACCGAGTTTGGGACACTGAAGAAAACACAGGTGTCTTGATTTATGTCAATATTTGCGAGCATCAGTTAGAGATCGTCGCGGATCGCGGCATCAGTGCTCATGTGAGTCCTACTGTCTGGCACGCGATGTGCGAAAAAGCGGTATCAGGTATTGCCAATCAAAAAATAGAAGAAAGCTTGGCTGAATTGTTAGATGAAGTAGGGCAAGTGCTGCGTCAATATTATCACCTTGAGCATGATCCAGCAGGCAATGAGCTGTCTGATACCGTGGTGTTTTTGAAGTAGCGTTTATCATGAAGTGTGATGATGATTCTCATCAGTTCTCGTTATTTGCTAGGGTTTCAGTATGAATTGAAATACAATAGCGCTTCGAGAAATAACGTGTTTTTTATAAAGAGTAGCTACTGGAACACTATGATAGAGTTAATTAAGAAATTACCAAAAGCAGAACTGCATTTACATATCGAAGGCTCATTAGAACCTGAGCTGATGTTTAGATTGGCGAAAAAAAACCAGATTGAAATCCCTTATAAAGACATAGAAGATGTCCGCAACGCTTATAACTTTAATAATCTACAGAGTTTTTTAGACATCTATTATGCGGGCGCAAATGTCCTTGTGACCAAAGATGACTTTTATGATCTGACATGGGCATATATCCTCAAATGTGTTGAAGACAACGTCATTCACACAGAGATATTTTTTGACCCTCAGACTCATACCGAAAGAGGCGTACCTTTTGCAGCCGTCATTACGGGTATCAAAGAAGCACTGGCTGATGCCAAAGAAAAATTCGGTATTACTTCTTGTATCATCATGTGTTTCTTACGACATTTATCACAAGAAGAAGCGTTTGCCACGTTGGACGAAGCGATGGTGTTTAAAGACGATATCATCGGTGTCGGTCTTGATTCTTCAGAATTAGGCAATCCACCGTCAAAGTTTAAAGAAGTGTTTGAAAAGGCAAAAGAGGCCGGCTTTAAGCTAGTGGCTCATGCTGGTGAAGAGGCTGATTTTTCTTATATTTATGAAGCACTAGATTTATTAAATATCAACAGAATCGACCATGGTGTTCAGTCCATAAAAAGCCCAGAACTCATGCAACGACTTAAAGATGAGCAAATGCCACTGACGGTTTGCCCAAACTCTAATATTGAGCTTAAGGTCTTTGGGGACTACGCAGAGCACAATATCAAAGAGCTGCTAGATTATGGTCTAAATATCAGTGTCAACTCAGATGATCCAGCGTATTTTAAAGGCTATATGAATCAGAACTTTATAAATATCTGTGAAAATCTGCCGTTAACGGAAGATGATATCATCACCTTGGTCAAAAACTCATTTAGATCGTCATTTATAGATGATGAGTTAAAAGAGCTGTATTTAGCGAAAGTGGATCTGGCATTGAACTAACCTTAATGAGTTCGTTATGAGCAGAAAAGGCGCAACGGTTTATATAAATCGTTACGCCTTTTTTGTTGTCTGTCGTTAGGGCGTGTCTTCATTTAAAAAATGACGACCAAACAAAATAAATTACTGTCAAACAAGGAAAATAGCGCAGATAATATCGGGATATTAACCAGCTATTTGACGATGTTTGGTAAGATTCAGCCATTTTTAGTCCATTGAGATGACTATTGAGTGAATCGAGTGAATTGAAGACACGCCCTAGTAATATTTACTAGCAGTAGCCATTATAAAGCAGTAATTTCTTCTATCAGCAGCGGCAGTACTATGCCAGCCTTCTCTGCTAACGTGATATCAACGAATGTATTTGGCGTGGGATTTGGATTGATTTCGATAACTTGCGCACCGTTTTGTTTGGCTGATTGCGCCAGACCAGCAGCAGGGTAGACGAGACTGGAGGTGCCAATACTGATAAAGACCTCGCAGTTAGTCGCAGCATTTTCAGCTGTGTGCCATTCATCTACAGGCAGCGCCTCACCAAACCATACAATATCTGGTCTGATATAACCACCACACTGGGCGCAAGTCATTAGTGCTTCGTCATAACCGACAGTGTTTTGGCTACTATACGAATCTCTTGCTTGCTCTTGGACAGGCGCCTCACACTGACCACACTTATGACGCCATAGATTACCGTGCAAATGGGTCACAGTACTGCCAGCCTGCTCATGCAAATCATCGACATTTTGAGTGATCAGTGTCAGCTGCTGCTCCGTTGATTGAGCATGATACTGCCACTGTGCCAAAGCATGGTGCGCAGGATTTGGGGTTTTATCTGCGACTACTTGCCGACGCCATTGATACCATGACCATACTAGTTTTGGATCACGGATGAACGCCTCTGGTGTTGCCAAGTCCTCTACGCCATAATTTTCCCATAAGCCGGTTTGCTTGTCTCGAAACGTTGGGATGCCGCTTTCTGCAGAAATACCAGCCCCTGTCAAAATGCAAATACGTTGTGCTGGTTTTAGCAACTTGGTGGCAAGTTCTACTTCCGCTATTAACGTTGGTGATAATTCTGCTAACATGAGCCAACCCTTGTCAATGATGGATGTTTTTTCTTATGATAGATGGAATTTGGTGGCTTGTCATACTGTTTACCATTATCGTGGTTTTATGGTTCGTGGCAAAATCGCGTGGTGCAAAAGCAGACGAAAAACATAGTGGCGCGAAGTCAAAAAATGTAGCACCGAATGATGCTCTACAAAAAACCTCAGCGATATTAAAGCAGTATTTTGCTAATTATCGAGTCACCCGTAAGGCGAACCATTTGCTCATTAGCAAAGAAGGCAAAAAGATTGCGATGCTTACGATTGATAAAAAGTTGGCTGTTGGTCAACGTCGTTTGGGTGATGTTCCTGTGATCAATTACCACCGTGTGCCTAGTCGCGCTCAGTTGACTGTTAACTTGCAAGATGCAGAGTGAGGCTTTCTCTATAGGTGAGAAATGCTAAGTTCGATAGGCATAGAAAAGCTGTAAACATCTTGAAGTGCTGATTTGATGAGTAAGGGTTGTTTGGAGCAGGGCAAAGGAAGAGTGAAGCAAGATTGTAAATATAATGATTGGTGCGCTCGGCGGGAATCGAACCCACGACCCTCGGCTTCGGAGGCTAGAACCACCATATTTCGTTAAATAGCATTAATGTATGATAAGTTGTTATAGCATACGTACAAAGGTTTTCATTAAAATATAGCCAACGACCTTTAGTGTCTTTTAAAGTAATAAATGCATTATCTCTTCAAGTATTTTCTGAGCCTCTAAGCTCATCTAAACAATCTACTGTGAAAGTAGTTTATTGTTTCCACTACTATCAAAAACTTGATGCTATTAAATCCATCACCTTTTAAGCAACAGACTTAGAGCCTTTTAAGTAATATTCAATCAAAAGGAAAGTTGCAAGTAATTGTTAGATTTACCTATAATTACAGCTCTAGTAGCTCTAGTAGCTCTAGTAGCTCTAGAGCATCCTGACTAAATCTCTTGCATTATATTCTCAGAAAATACTTATTATCTATCATGTTCTTTTGTATTGTTAATGGTCTTTGTATATGCGGTCATTGCAATTTCTATAAACCTACGCTAATTCTATGCAAATACCTATTGATAATAATTACTTATATGAATATAAGGATTGTAAATAAAATAGAGAAAAAACAGTTACATAGTATATAAACTATTCACTGCGAAAATAATAAAAAATACTTGCAATAAGTAACTGTTATATACATAATCCTTTCACTATAAAAATGGTGGACTTATGTATACAAGTATTTCGAGAACTAATGTAGCTGGCCATACTTTAGGCTTTTTAACGATCAGTATTGTCAGCATTTGTATGGGTGTCAATGCCAATGCGCTTACGCCTGAGCAGTACCAAGAGCAGCGTAGTGAAGCCTTAAAACAGCAACAATTGGTTAAGCCCAATGTCAATATAAATACTGATACGTATCAACAAGCGCCTTCCACTTCTATAGTGCCCGCCAGTTCTCAGAACGCTGATGCCGCTTCAATCCCTTGTTTTGATATTGACCATATCTACCTAACAGGTGAGCTGAGCGAAAAGTTCACTTTCGCACTCATGCCTTATACCAAAGGTAAATCATCTTTACTGGGCAGCTGTCTATCAGTCAATGATATCAACCAGCTGGTCACCAATGTACAGAATCGAATTATCGAAAAAGGTTACGTCACCACTCGGGTATTGGTACAAAACCAAAATCTAAAATCTGGTCACTTGACGCTCACCCTTATTCCCGGTCGTATTGACCAAATCACCGCTGTCGATGTTCAAGTCAGTCGTCCTGTTTATATTGATAACAGTGGCAATCCTGCCAACTTTGCCCCTGCCATGCCCATGCATTCTGGTGATTTACTCAATGTCCGTGATATCGAGCAGTCACTAGAGAACTTTAAGCGCGTACCAACCGCTGACGCGGACTTCTCCATTGCACCTAGCAGCCGAATGACCGAGCCTGGTTACAGTGATATTCAAGTTAAATGGCAGCAAGACAAGCGCTGGCGTCTGTCTGCCTCTGTTGATGATTCAGGACAGGAAAGTACGGGTGTTTATCAAGGTAATGTCACGCTATCACTAGACAATCCCACTTGGCAAAACGATTTGTTATACCTATCTTATAACCACAATTTAGATGGCGGCGGTGATGGCGAAGATAATGGTAGCCAAGGCTATAATATCGGCTACGTGCTGCCCATCAATAATACCCAACTAACACTGACCCACAGTGGCTATAACTATGATCAAACCATCGCGGGTGCCAATCAAGACTACGTCTATAGCGGCGACTCTTATAACACTGAAGCGCTCGTCAGCCATTTGGTCCACCGTGACAGCCACAGCAAAATG
>NZ_JBQSVP010000100.1:0-11702 GCF_052376345.1 Psychrobacter sp. AOP5-GZ1-6
CGTTGTTACAAGCCTAGTTAAGGTCTCGACATTATCGTCGGCTTGCGCCTAGTTTGGTGCAATTTTAGCAATCGGCAGCCCTATTTATGAATATCAAACACGCCCTAGTGGTTGGTATGATATAAATGACTTATTGATCTTTTTCTAAATGATAATACGACAGTTAAACACATAACATATTTAAAAATCTCGCTAGGATATTTGATGCCAACATCGGTAAGCCACGCTCCAGTTCAGTCTTCAGGCAACGCAATGTCTGGTCGGTCAGCCTCGGCATTAGATATGCCCGTGACAGCGCTGGCAGGTGTCGGGCTAAAAGTCGCAGAGCAATTGGCACAATTAAATATCAAACGAATATTTGATTTACTACTGCATCTGCCACGTGATTATGAGGATCGTAGCCGCTTGGTCTCTATAGCGGATGCAGAAAATGGGCAATCGGTACTCATCACTGGGCGTGTGGTAAACGTCGATACCAAACGCAGCGGTATGACAGTGGTGGTGGATGATGATACAGGTACCATTTCATTACGGTTTTTTAAGGTGTATCGCGGTCTTGCACAAACGATGAGCTTGGGTACGCAGCTGCAATTGTTTGGTGAGGTCAAAGTCAGTCGATACGGCAAGCAGATACATCATCCTGAATACCAGATTGTGACAGACAGTGCTGCTATGACCAATACGGGTCTGCAACCAATTTATCCAAGTGTCAAAGGCCTGCATCAGAATAAACTGCGTACATTGGTTAAACTGGCGTTACAGACAGTACGCAGCCAAGGTCTACCGATGACGCTGTTTACCGAGACCGATTTCAGTGTTGTGGCAGATCTTCCGTTAGCGCCTTTTGAGCCTCCCAAACCATTGAATGCAGAAACGGGTCATCCAGAAGACATATTTTCAACATTGGCACGTAGTGTGCCAGACAATACAAGTGGCAATAGCGCAAATAGCATTAATAAAGCCAGTGCAGCTGCTTATGCTGCTAACCGTCATGCAACCAATGATATCAATACAGTAGCTGCTAGCACGGCGAATAATAACGTCTATAATTTGACGATATTTGAGGCGTTAGTATTATTGCATACGCCGCCTACCTATACCGATGCTGGTCAGCAATATAAATTATTAACGCAGTTGAGTGCGCGCACCCATGCCGCTTGCCAGCGTTTGATTATTGAAGAGCTAACCGCTCATCAGCTCAGCCTACTATATCGGCGTCAGCAATTGCATCAGCACAAAGCGCCAAAGTGCGATACTCAAAGCCCGTTAGCTGACGCGTTATTTGGCGCGCTACCGTTTGATTTGACAGGCGCTCAGCAACGAGTCATGCGCGATATTACGGCCGATATGGCAACATCTGTGCCTATGTTGCGACTGGTACAAGGTGATGTCGGTGCAGGTAAGACGTTAGTTGCGGCAGGCGCGGCAGGCTATGCACTAGATAGTGGCTGGCAAGTGGCTGTGATGGCACCGACTGAGATTTTAGCAGAGCAGCATTTGGTTAATTTTAAACAATGGTTCGAGCCATTAGGTATCGGTGTGGGCTGGCTAGCTGGTAAGCAAACCGCGAAGCAACGCCGTGAGTCATTGGAGACAATCGCTGAAAATACCGTACAAATCGTAGTCGGTACGCATGCGTTGTTTCAAGAAACGGTGAAGTTTGCCAAGTTAGGTCTAGTTATCATTGATGAGCAGCATCGGTTTGGTGTTGAGCAGCGTATGGCGTTGACCAATAAAGGCGTTGCTAATAGTACACCGCATCAGCTTATTATGACCGCAACACCGATTCCGCGCACGTTAGCCATGAGTGTCTATGGTGATATGGATACTTCTATCATTGATGAGTTACCACCAGGGCGTACGCCCATTACGACTGTGACGATTGATCGTAATCGCCGTGATGACGTGATTGAGCGAATCGCTATTAATTGTGAGGCGGGTAGACAAGCGTACTGGGTATGTTCATTGGTCGAAGAGTCTAGTGTGCTGGATGCACAAGCGGCCGAAGCGACTTATGAAGACTTAAACGAGCGCTTGGATATCCGTATTGGACTAGTACATGGCAAAATGAAATCTGCGGATAAGCAAGTCATCATGCAGCAGTTTAAAGCAGGGCAGCTAGACTTGCTCATTGCTACTACTGTTATCGAAGTCGGTGTCGATGTGCCTAATGCGTCGTTAATGGTCATCGAGAATGCAGAACGATTGGGACTGTCACAGCTGCACCAATTACGCGGGCGAGTAGGGCGAGGCTCTACCAAAAGCTACTGCGTATTGCTTTATCAAAAGCCGCTGTCTGAGACTGGTACTGAGCGCTTGAATGTATTGCGTGATAGTACGGATGGTTTCGTCATTGCGCAAAAAGACTTAGAGCTGCGTGGGCCAGGTGAGTTGTTGGGTAAACGGCAAACAGGTAATATCGGTTATTATCTGGCCGATCTCATTCGTGATGAGCAGCTATTTGCGATTGCGCAGCGTTTGGCCAAGCATTTAATATCAGACCCTGCTCGCAAAGCAGATGTCAGCCAGCTTATTCATCGTTGGATGCCAGAGGCCAGTCGCTATACCAATGCGTAAAATGTATTTGGTATCTTTATAGAGCATTTAAGCAAGATATCGATGGTAAATAAAAAAAGAGGACAGCCAATGCTGTCCTCTTTTTTTTGATAAAACTATTTGGCTTTTTTTGCCTTCTTTAGCGATTTTTTAAGCGTTTTGAGGTCTTTCTTCTTTTGCTTAATTGCCTTTTTGGTGTCTTTAATATCTTTTTTGATGCTTTTTACTTCTGACTTATTAGCCATGATTATTTCCTTTCTTAATGGTTTAGTCATCAATAATGACAAATTACGCCGAAAATACAAGGCTGAACTGTACGCACTCTGTATCGTTGGTTTTTGTATTCTATTATTAGTTTTCGTACTTCATTACTATTAAGCACTGTTATTATATTTTCGTCAGCTCAGTGTGACATCGTGCTGAGGTAAAAAAGCTTACTACTAAACTGCCCCTAGTTATTATCAACAATTGACCTTTTAGATACTTAACTGAATTGACGCAATGATTAGATAGTCTACAATATTAAAAAAACATTCTTGATAAGATCGTTGCACATCACCTTGTTTACTTTATATTTTTTACGACGTTGGAGCTTGTTTATTTATAGAGACTGACGAATAGAGACCGACTATGAATGACCTTTCAGACCACAATGACAAGCCGAGTTTAGCCAATGATGAGCAGCCGTTAGCGAATAATCCGTTGCCACCTTATCGTCAAACAGAGGCTACTAACAAACCTACCTCCAAAATACCATTATGGTTGTGGCCTGTGGTAGCGGTTGTTTTATTGATAGGCGTTTTGCTGGGTAGATATTGGAATACTAGTAATGTTGCCGCAGATGAGTCAGCAGCGACAACAGCTGAGCAAGCTAGTACTGAGAGTGACGCGGCTAATGAAGAGCAGGCAGTACTTTCAGTAGAAACTATCACTCCCAGCCAAGATAATGTTGGTAATACATTGCGTGCTGATGGCACCATCAACGCCAAAGACATGGCGAACGTCAGCGCAAAAGTAACGGGCGTGGCTATCGAGCGTATATTGGTCGAGGAAGGAGATCGCGTCAAAGCGGGTCAAGTATTGGCAGTATTCGATACGGATGCGATGGAGCAGCAAGTTTTACAAGCACAAGCAGATGTGGCAGAAGCAGAAGCGACATTGGCCAATGCTAGTGCTGATGCCGCACGTATATTGCCATTGCTAGATATCGATGCCATCAGTAAACAAGAGGCCGATCGCTATCGTACTGCGGAGCTGCGTGCTAAAGCCGTTTTACAATCATCAAAAGCTCGGCTGAGTAGTCAGCGCCTGAGTGTAGAGAATGCTAGAGTCGTTGCACCAGTGAGTGGTGTTATTAGTGAGAAAACGGTCGAGGTCGGTATGGTGGCTGGTGGTGAGCCACTGTTTACGATTATTAAAGGCGGCATTTTAGAATGGCGTGCAGATATCGATCCTAAGCTAATAGGCGAAGTCAGTGTCGGCACGCCAGTACGCGTGAGCTTACCGGGTGGTAACTCTGTTATGGGAGAGGTCAGCCGTATTGCCCCTACTGCTGATGACAACCGTCAAATAACTATTTATGCCAGCTTAGAGACCAGTGCACAAGTCAGGGCTGGCATGTATCAGACGGGCGAGTTTTTATTAGGTAGTGCTAGTACGCAAACGGTGCCAAATAGCGCTATCGTCAGCAACGATGGCTACGACTATGTCATGCTCATAACGGATGTGAATACTAAAGATGGCAAAAGTACGGGGCGAGTTCAGCAGCAACGGGTGACATTGGGTGAACGTCTGGGTGATCGTGTTGCGGTCACAGAGCCATTACCGAGTGATGGTCAAATGGTGAAGCAGGGCGGTAGTTTCCTGAATGACGGAGATTTGGTCAATATTGTGAATGATGCTGCTAGCAAAAAATCAGCTACTGGTTCAGCTGAGCAGGCACGCTCATGAGTTTAAATGTCTCGGCCTATTCGATCAAAAACCCACTGGTTGCTATCTTGCTATTTATACTGCTCACATTGGGTGGTGTCTATGGTCTCATGCAAATGAAAGTGCAGCAGTTCCCAGATATTGATCTGCCCGCTGTTGTCGTGACCGTCACGCTACCGGGCGCTGCCCCTTCGCAATTAGAAAACGACATCGCCAAAAAAATCGAGAACAGAATCACCAGTATCGAAGGTGTGAAGCATATTCGCACCACGTTGCAGACTGGGGTGGCAACCATTGCCTCTGAGTTTGTACTAGAAAAAGACATTCAAGAAGCTGTTGATGATGTGCGCTCTGCCGTTGGTGAAGTGCAAGGAGATTTACCAGCCGCCGCCAACGATCCCATTATCACCAAAGTGTCGACAGCAGGGTTTCCTGTCGTGACGTATTCAGTTGCTGCCGATAATATGAGCGTTGAAGATTTGTCGTGGTTCGTTGACGATACGATCACCAAGCGCTTATCGGATATTCCAGGAGTGAGTACGGTCAGTCGTATTGGCGGGTTGGAGCGAGAGATTACGGTGGCTGCAGATCCGATTACGCTAAGCGGTCTACAGTTCTCTATCACCCAGTTGTCTCAGCAATTGGCTGGTATTCAGCAGGACAGCTCGGGCGGTGAAGCAGAAGTAGGCAATACGACTCAGACGATTCGAGTCTTGGGTGCGGTTGATCGCGCTAACGGATTGAATGATATACAAATAGCTGTGCCGACGGGCGGTACACAAACATTGGGACGTATGGCTCAAGTGACAGATGGCGCTGCTGACCCTAGCTCTATCGCATCGCTCGATGGTGAGACTGTCGTCGCATTTAATATTACTCGGTCGCGAGGGGCGAGTGAAGTTGAGGTCATGGAGCAAGTTGATAAAGAGCTGGCGGCGCTCACTGCATCGATGGGTAATATCCAAGTCGATAAAGTTTATGATCGGGCGACACCAGTGGCTCAAGATTATGATGCGTCCATTAAAATGCTGATTGAGGGTGGGGTTTTAGCGGTTATCGTTGTGTTTTTGTTTTTACGTAATATACGCGCGACGATTGTGGCTGCTGTCGCACTGCCATTGTCAGTGGTTCCTACTTTTTTGGCCATGTATCTGTTTGACTTTAGCTTAAATATCATCTCCTTATTGGCTTTATCTTTGGTCATTGGTGTGTTGGTCGATGATGCTATCGTCGAGGTTGAGAATATCATTCGTCATCTAAGGATGGGGAAGACGCCTTATGAAGCGGCAATGGAGGCCGCTGATGAAATTGGGCTGGCTGTCGTCGCGACTACTTTTACCCTAATCGCTGTGTTTTTACCAACTGCATTTATGGGCGGCGTTGTCGGTCAGTTTTTTCGGCAGTTTGGTTGGACAGCCGCCCTCGCTATTTTTGCGTCATTGCTCGTCGCTCGTTTGATTACGCCGATGATGGCAGCGTACATATTACGACCAGAAAAACAGCAAGTCGAAAAACAAAGTAAGTCGATGGGATGGTATCTCAAACTGGTTGCGTGGACCCTCCATCATCGCTGGATCACGATAGGCGCTACGTTGGTATTGTTTGTTGCTTCGTTGGGATTGGTGAAGCTATTACCGACGGCCTTTATTCCTGACAACGATATTGACCAGACGCGAGTGGCCATTGAGATGACGCCAGACGTTGCGCTAGAAGACACCGAACGTGTGGCGGCGTTGGCCAGTGCTCGTATTTTAGCGTTGCCAGAAGTGACGGATATCTTTACCGCTGTAGGTGATGCGCAACAGGATATAGGCCCTAACTCTAGTTCGAGTAGTGGTATGGCAGAAAACATCGCCAGTCTAGATATTGTGCTAGCGCCACGTGCTGAGCGTGGTACTAAGCAAGAGATTGAGCAAAAAATCAGCGGCATATTATCAGAAGTGCCCAGTGCTCGCTTTACCGTTGGATTATCGAGTGGTGGTGAGACGGGTTATAATTTTTCTTTGACCAGTACCAACCCAGAAGTGCTTGAGCAAACCGCGCAGCAGATTATGTCAGAAATTCGAGCCTTACCGGGTGTGGGTGCTGTCACTAGTGATCGCAGTTTGCCGCGCCAAGAGCTGACAGTCACGCCTGATCGTTTGGCTATGGCGGACAAAGGCGTCACCACACAAGATATCGCGACCACATTACGCATTGCCACCGTGGGTGATTACGAGCAAAATTTGTCCAAGCTTAATCTAGATACAAGACAGATTCCTATCGTCGTGCGTTTGCCAGATATTGCCAAACAAAACATCAATCAATTAGAAGGGTTGTACGTCCCTAGTACAAACGCAATCGGACAAGGCGTGCGTGTAGGAGACGTGGCGCGCTTGGATTTCGGTACCGGACCTGCGCAAATAAAACGCCTAGATCGTGAGCGCTCTATCGGTATCATCGTTCAACCTGGAACGACTGAATTAGGTGAGTTGGTACAAGCGGTCAAAAACACCCAAGCCATGCAGAATTTGCCTGCATCAATTACTGTCATTGATCAGGGTCAAGCCGAAAACATGGCGGAGCTGTTTAGCGGCTTCATTATCGCGATGTCGGTCGGCATTATCTGTATTTTAGGTGTTTTGATCTTACTGTTTGGTCGTTTGCTTCAGCCGTTTACGATTTTGATGGCATTGCCATTATCTATTGGTGGGGCGTTTGTGGGTCTGGTGATTACGGGTAGTAGTTTGTCCATGCCTTCGATGATTGGTTTTATTATGCTGATGGGTATTGCCACCAAAAACTCTATTCTTTTGGTGGATTATGCCATTATTGCTCAGAATCTTGGGTTACCAAGGTTTGAGGCGATTGTAGACTCCTGCCGTAAGCGAGCACGACCTATTATCATGACGACGATTGCGATGGGTGCTGGCATGTTACCACTGGTATTCGGCTGGGGTGATGCGGATCCAACTTTCCGTCGGCCTATGGCAGCAGCGGTATTGGGCGGTCTGGTGACTTCAACGCTTCTCAGTCTCGTGGTTATTCCGGTCGTATATACTTTGATGGATGACTTATCGAATTGGTTTGCTAAATGGCTGGTACCAAGTGGTAAAGATCAGTCCACTATAAATTAAGTCTTGTCTATATACAAAGGAATGTCACTATGAATAAAATATCACGCTCAAAAAAACTATTCTCTTATTCTAAGTTTTTGGTCAGCTTAGGACTTAGCATGTTAGGCACAGCCAGTAGTTATGCGACCACCTATTATCTCGACCCTCCTCATACCAACGTGCGTTTCGCTATTGATCATTTCAATACGTCAACGAACTCTGGTGGTTTTTATAATCTGAGTGGTCAGCTTGAATATAATCCAGTAGCCAAGACAGGTAGTATTGATCTATTAATCCCCTTAAATACCTTGAATACAGGTAATCAAGCTTTTGATAACACACTTAAAAGTGCAGACTTTTTTGATGTTGAAACATTTCCAATAGCTCATTTCAAGTCCACTAAATGGCATTTTTCGAATGATAAAAACCGTTCAGATGTTGTCAAAGTTGATGGCATGCTGACGTTACATGGCAAGGTTAATCCTATTACGCTAACGGCTGCTAAGTTTAACTGCTATTTGAGTCCTATACTTAAAAAAACAGTCTGTGGTGGTGAATTTACAACGACTATCGATCGGACAAAGTGGGGCATCAGTAAATATACATTGCTAGGTATGACAGAACAGGTAGCATTGACTATTCAGATAGAGGCGGTAAAGCAATAGTATGTCCTATGCCAGTCTGCCAATGTGAGTCAAAGGTTTTCAGCATATCGTCAAACAAGCCCTAATGCATAGATTGCATTAGGGTTTTTTTATCGAGAGTTATCGCGTTCTTAGATGGAAAAGAGTGTTTTGCTCAGTCTCTTTATTATTGTAATGACATTCAAAAAACTGATACGACCACAAAAATATATTGACGAAATTATGTTATCAGAATGTTATCAACATACTTCCACTATTAATTAATCAAAAAAATGACCACATATTAGAATAGATATCCGAATATAAAGGAGGTGACGGTATATTTTGGCAATAAAAGAGTGGAGTGATAGAAGGTTTTGAACGGTGATAAATAAGATTTTTCTAGGTATGGTTTGATAGAAATCTAATCATTATTTGTTTATATACTTAGGTTTGAGGCTGTAAAGCAGTAGAAATATTCATTTATATGCTTATATAACAAAGCTGCCATAGCAATTGCACAATGTCACATGAAAAAATAAAAACGTTAGATTGGTAATTTTTGTGCTACTGAAATCCAAAGTTATTAATTGATAGTCTTGTGTTCGGAGATGATGACTAACAAAAATTAGATCATCACACTCTATGCTCAAACTGAACATGATAATCACTTAAGGGGTTATCGGACTTTTATTTATAATAATATTTGTTGATAGGTTTGAGCCATAAAAAATATTGTTGAAGTTTAAGCATATTTTTAAATGACATACCAAATCTAAAAACCAAGGAATTAACCAATGAAAAACCTTACTCTATCTCTACCATTACTTGTTGGCGCTGCACTAACTATCCCAAGCTTAGCAGTAGCAGGGGAATCAGCAGAGATGCAAACGCCTGATACTACCATGCAAGCTGAAGTTGATAGCCCTGACAGTGCTCTTGAAAGCCAAGGCGAAAGTGAAGCGGCGTATCCAACTGATGAAGCAAGTGTTGATACCACAGAAGCTGAGACCGATAGCAGCGAAACAGTCATGGAAGAAGAGCCAGCTCAACCATATTCGTAATTCATAGTACGCTATTTGCTAAGTAAATATGTCACTAAACATCATGTGGCCAAACACAGAATCAGCCACAAACTTATACTAGCAAAACAAGTCGTACATCAGTATTTATAAATTAGTCTCAGCATATTTTAGACAGTAGACCAAATTTAAGAACCAAGGAATTAACCAATGAAAAACCTTACTTTATCTCTATCATTACTTGTTGGCGCCGCACTAACTATTCCAAGCTTAGCAGTAGCAGGGGAATCAGCAGAGATGCAAACGCCTGATACTACCATGCAAGCTGAAGTTGACAGCCCTGATAGCGTCCTTGAAAGCCAAGGCGAAAGTGAAGCGGTGTATCCAACTGATGGAGCAAGTGTCGATACCACAGAAGCTGAGACTGATAGCAGCGAAACAGTCATGGAAAAAGAACCAGCTCAACCATATTCGTAATTTATAGTACGTTACTTGCTAAGTAAATATGTCACTAAACATCATGTGGCTTAACACAGAACCAGCCACAAACTTACTCTAGCAAAACAAGTCGTATAACAGTATTTATAAAAAGGTAGCCATCAGGCTGCCTTTTTTGCTGTTACAACAAATACTATTATGGGGTAACGTTTTATTCACTTCAAGTCCCAAGATCTAAATAATGACATGCGCTAATTACCAATGCAAGCAATGTAACCTTTCTTAAATTTTTTGAATCTTTCGCAATATTTATCACTACTATAAATAGCGTTATAACCAAGAGTCTATGACCAAAACAGAACGGCCCTAGACTTTTTATCTAGGGCCGTTCTGTTTTAACTGCTTGTTTTTAGACAGTTATTAGTAATCAATCGTATAGCTCAAACCATAGGTAGTGCCAGAAGCAGGTAGACGATTCGTATCACCATAAGTGGTTTGGTGATAGACCGTTAGATAGTCTTTGTTAAGCACGTTATAAACGCCGTAATCCATTCGGCCTACTGGCATTTTGACTTGACCTAATACGTCAAGCGTCATATAACCTGTAACAGGTAATGCGCTAGAGTCTGGATCTTTTTGTTGGTCTTTATAGGCTGTGTCGCTGCCACCTATTGCTAATGCTTGTAGACGTACGTTGCTGCCTCCATCAAAGCTGTATTGAGCAAACGCAGTACCTTTTAATGGGGTTAGGCGCACAGCATCTAACTCTAACCAGTCGCCATCTTTGTCATATTGACCACGGGTGTAAGCGACAGTCCCGCCCACTTGCCATTTATCGTTGAGATCGTGAGTCAAAGAGCCTTCTACGCCATAGACACGCTCATCGGTATCGACCACTTCTACAGTATAGCTATCGGTGAAGCGTACAACCTTGTCTGATTCATTATAAAAACCGCTCAAGCGTGCTGCTGTATCGCCGTGTTTGCCTTGCCAGCCAAACTCGTAGTTATTTGTTGTAATCGGCTGAACATTGTCTGAATTGACCACAAAACCTGCTCGTACATCACGCAGCGCACGCTGGATATCTGCTGTCGTAAACCCTTGTGAAAAATTAGCAAAAATCTGATCGTTCGGTGTTAATTGATAGCTAGTTCCAAGATTGAATAGGACTTTATCGTGATCGGTATCGCCTGCTTCTACTATTCCAGCTTCATAGTCAGTGGCAGAGTCATTAGCGTAATATTCTTCTAGTAATTGCTCATATATCGGTGTAAAGGTATCAGTCTCTGATTTTAGTTGCTGATAACGTACGCCAGCACTGGTATGCCACTTATCTGTCAAATCTACATCGGCGTTGATAAAAGCACCCAATTTATCAATAGTAGTATCTGGCCCAGCATTGTAGGTAAGTCCATTTGTCTTAGCAGTTAAACCGTTGCTAGCAAAAAAACTCGCAAAATCTTGTCCATAGTAAGTTTGCTCACTATTTTCGCGTTCAAAATCAGCACCATAACTCAGTAGTACGTTTTTGCCAGCAAGTTCAGTGTCTGTTTGCATTGCTGCACGCAATCCCATGACCTCAATTTCTGCTTCTGACTGAGTAACGAAATATGGATTACCACCGCTGTAAGAAGCATAATCATCTTGTGTTGTTACTGTTTTAGCAGAAGGGTAAAAACGGCCTTTTTCGTCTCTATAATAACCGGTCACATTTAAGTTCGAGCCTAAGAAGTCATCATCGTTATAGCTTAAGTTGGCGGATGTTTTTGTGGTGTACGGTTGATCTTCAATATCGGCACCATCGATAGCGTTCAACGAAGGTGTCGCACCAAATAATACTGCTAAACCGTCACCGTAATCTGGACCGTAGTCAGTGTCTTGCTCATCATTATAGTAAGTGACAGCTAAGTCAAGTCGCTGAGTATCTTAGGACTTACGCAACAATCAGTCTAGGCGAGCGTAACTGCTCGCAGAGATAGTCATCCAGCAAGCCATGTTTTAACTGATATACCGTTTTCTTTGTCTGCCTAGCAATACGA
>NZ_JBQSVP010000101.1:0-11679 GCF_052376345.1 Psychrobacter sp. AOP5-GZ1-6
ATGTATATGAAGAGCCTGTTCAGAGCCTTGTTGTGCACGCACAGAATGCTTTAGTTCTTCAACTTGAGTTTCTAAGGTTCTACGTTGCAAGGCTAACTCTTTGCTCTGTAACAAATAAGCTTCAATGAACCAATACCAAGCCAATGCTGTGAAGGTTCCAGAAAGAATTGCACCAATGTCGCCTAGTGATATATTAGACCAATCGTTAGTTTCGTTGAAGCTGAACCAAAGATATATTACAGCTGCCATAGCTAAAATAATTGAAAAGCTTATCCACATAGTTCTCTTTGGAAACCTAATACTCCTATCACTCTCTAATAGTTCTGTATGTCTCATTTCTGGTTCAACCCATATTTAAAAACTTAGTATAAAACAAAAACCCCTCAAGCATCACACTTGAGGGGTTTTAGTATTTCTATAAAGGCTAATTTATAGTAAGTAAGACAACTTACTCAGCAAATATTGCTGTTACATCATCTTTATTAAACTTGTAGATTTCACCGCAAAAACCGCAATCCATCTCAAACGTGCCGCCTTGCTCTGCTACGATCTCTAAGGCTTCTGCTTCACCGATTTGTTCAATGGCTGTCTCACATTTCTCGCGTGAGCAAGTGCAACCAAATGACAAGGGAGCAGGCTCAGGGGCAACGATATTTTCTTCATGATACAGACGATATAGAATCTCGTTGGCGTCAAGCGTCGTCAGCTCTTCGGCCTTGACTGTGCGTGTCAATACAGATAAGCGTATCCATAAATCATCGTCAATACCCGCATCTTCGTTTTGCTCAACCTCATAAGTTTCTGCGGCAGTACGAGGCAGCATCTGTACCAATATACCACCTGCTTGTAGACCATCCGAAGCCAAGTTAATCAACGTTGGAATCTGTGCCGATTGCTTTTGATAATGGGCTAAGCAGTCTGCCAAATTATCATGGCTGCGCTCAACGATACCTTGATAAGGCTCACCACCATCAGGCTGAATATTGATAAACAAAACGCCTTGCCCAGGTGCGCCTAGCTCTGCAAACGCTTCTTTGGCGTGGAGCATATTGTTCCATGCTTGTACCTGCTCATCAGTTTCAGCTTTCCAACTGGCAAGCGCTCTGATGACACCGTTTTGATCGCATTCTGCCATTGCCCAGTTAAGCAAGCTGTCGCTGTCCGATGACTGTAGTTGGATGGATAAACGACCATTTATTTTGACCGTGCTAATGAGCAAACTGGCAGCAGTCAGCATTTCACCCAATAAACGCTTGATGGCTTCAGGGTAGGGCTTTTGGGCAATCGTACTTGCATAGCTGCGTGAGAGGCGCACCACATCACCACGTACGGGAGAATCTTCGATAAAGAATCGTTGGCGCACATCGTTATCGCTGTAGTTGCTAGCGGTTTGGCTGTCCGTATTTGGGGCTTGAGTGTCTTGTGTCATAAGTCATTTGCAGTATTGGGAAGTTGTTAACTTTATGGGGATTCATCGTGATTTATCAATCAGCTCTTTTATTCTGTATGTATGTCTATTTTTTTAATAATCCTCTAAAGTCTTTTGCTCGAACAAGGCAGTGATGAGTGTTTGCCTTTGATTATAGGAAAGTAAAGATATGACAAAATAATGACTTTATTAAAAAAAATTACCTTCTAGCATAAATTTGTTGTACAGTAACTTTAAGTTTCATTTTGATAAATACCAGCAACAATCGTATGGATGCGAGATAGTAAGGTCAGCCAATTGCCAGACCTATGTCGTCCAAGCGCTCATTTAACTTTGTGATAAAAGGATGTTTTTCATGACTTACTTCTTTTCTAAACCGTTGACTTTAGCTGCATTGGTAGCATTGGCTTTGACAGGTTGTAATAATAGCAGCGAAACCAGCACCGATGCGCCAGCAGATGATAGTGCCACGTCAGAGAGCATGAATGGTACGCTACAAAAAATCAAAGACTCTGGAACTATTGTTGTTGGTCACCGTGATTCCTCTATCCCATTCTCTTATATCGCTGACGATCCGAATCAGCCTATTGGTTATGCACACGATTTGGAAATGAAAGTCGTTGATGCTGTCAAAGAAAAGCTAGATATGCCAGATCTACAAATTCGTTATAACTTGATTACCTCACAAACACGTATTCCACTGGTGCAAAACGGCACAGTCGATTTTGAGTGTGGCTCAACGACCAATAACGAAGAGCGTCAAAAACAAGTCGCGTTTTCTAATGGTTTCTTTGAAATTGGTACGCGCCTATTAACCAAAAAAGATTCTGGTATCCAAGAGTTTGAAGATCTAAAAGGCAAAACGCTAGTCACTACAGCAGGAACGACCTCAGAGCGTTATATTCGTCAGTACAATGACGAAAATAGTATGGATATCAATATCATATCTGCCAAAGATCATGGTGAAGCTTTCTTGATGTTAGAGCAAGGCCGTGCCGATGCCTTTATGATGGATGATGTACTGCTCGCTGGTGAAAAAGCCAAAGCGAAAAATCCTGATGAATGGGTCATCGTTGGTCAGCCTCAGTCGTTTGAAATCTACGGCTGTATGATGCGTAATGACGATCCAGAGTTCAAAGCAGTGGTTGATGAAGCATTGGCCAACGTCTTTAGTTCGGGCGAGATTAACAGTATTTATGACAAGTGGTTCTTGAACCCAATCCCACCAAAAAACGTCAATCTAAATTTTGAGATGTCTGACAACCTAAAAGCATTGATTGCCAATCCGCATGACAGCGCACAGCCAAAAGAAGTAGAGGCACAGTAGTTATCGTCCTTCAACCTAGCTTGCTTACGTGTTCAGATGGAAATTTATTGTCCATTTGGCACGTAAGATTTTCAATTGCTATTCGGAGAGACAAATCATGAATTATAGCTGGAACTGGGGTGTGCTCTTTGAGCATACGGGCATTGGTAGCGAGCTTTATATCCATTGGATGATTACTGGTCTCGGCTGGCTGTTATTAATTGGTAGTATTGCGTGGGCTATTGCTATGGTAGTGGGTACCATCTTTGGCATCATGCGCACCTTACCCAATAAACCCGCTCGTGCTATTGGTACGGCTTATGTCACGTTTTTTCGTAATATTCCATTGCTTGTACAATTATTCTTTTGGTTTTATATTGCCCCAGGCTGGCTCACACCTGCAATACAAGACTGGTGGTATAAGGATTTATCTCCCAATACCTCAGCCATGCTATCAGCGAGTATTGGTCTTGGCTTATTTACTGCGGCTCGTATCGTTGAGCAAGTACGTACTGGTATTGAGTCATTACCTGATGGGCAGGTCAATGCAGCCTACGCACTCGGCTTTAGTATTCCTCAAGTTTATAAAGAAGTTCTGTTACCGCAGGCTTTTAGAATTATATTACCACCGCTCAGCTCTGAGCTTACCAATTGCTTCAAAAACGCTTCGGTTGCTTCTTTAGTAGGTGTCATGGAGCTGATTAGTCAAACCAAAACTATCAGTGAATATACTCAAAACAGCATCGAGATCTATACTTACGCAACGATTATTTATTTGGTCTTCAACTTATCCTTGATTGCTATTATGGGTTTGATTGAGCGTAAACTACGCGTGCCTGGTTTGATTGCAGGAGGTCAAAAATGAATATGATGACCGAATTAGCCACAGCTTATCCTGGTTTGATGAGTGGTATGATCACCACCTTAAAAGTATTGTTTTTAGCGATACTTGGTGGTATCAGTCTGGGTACCGTATTGGCATTGATGCGTTTGTCTGGTATCAAGGTGTTAGAGATACCCGCAAAGCTATACGTCAATTATTTCCGCTCAGTGCCGTTGCTGTTGGTATTGCTATGGTTCTACTTTGCGGTACCGATGATTTATTTTTGGGTGGCAGGTAAGTATTTACAGTTAGATGCTGCGTTTGCGTCTTGTGTGGTTGCCTTTATGATGTTTGAGGCGGCTTACTTTTCAGAAGTGGTACGTGCTGGTATTCAGTCTATTGGTAGCGGACAGGTCAATGCTGCTAAAGCACTCGGCATGACTTATGGGCAGACCATGCGCTTGGTGATTTTGCCGCAAGCGTTTCGCAAGATGCTGCCACTTATTTTGCAGCAATGTATTATCTTGTTCCAAGATACTACCTTGGTATTTGCGATTGGTTTGACGGATTTTTTCCGTGCTGCTTACGTGCGAGGAGAGTTGATGGGTTTACTCACACCTTATATATTAGGTGCTGGCGCTGTCTATTTTGTGATTAGTGTCAGTGCTTCTATTGGTGTACAACAAATTCAAAAGCGTTTACGGTTCTAATAGACTTTTGCCCCAGATTTTTTAGTTTTAAGGTGCCGCTTTAGTATTTGTTTTACCTTTTTAAATATTGATTATCAAGAATAATGTGGTTAGGAGCCAGTAATGAGCAATGCTGATACGTACGTAAATGCCTTTGGTGGACTGGTTACCAATAGTGGTCATGCTAGTGACGAGATGGTGGTTGAAATTGCTAATGTCAGTAAGTGGTATGGTGACTTTCAAGTATTGACTGACTGTACGGCGCACGTGCATAAAGGGGATGTCGTCGTCGTTTGTGGACCATCGGGCAGCGGTAAATCGACCTTAATCAAAACGGTCAATGGGCTTGAGCCTTTTCAAAAAGGTGACATCATGGTCAATGGTATCTCTGTCGGTGACCCAAAGACCAATCTGCCCAAACTGCGCAGCCGCGTAGGTATGGTGTTTCAGCATTTTGAGTTGTTTCCGCATTTGACGATTATCGATAATTTGACAGTCGCGCAAATCAAAGTATTGGGACGTAAAGAATCTGAAGCCAAGCAAAAAGCCATGGCCTATCTAGACCGTGTGGGTCTAACCGCGCAAGCGGCCAAGTATCCGGCAGAACTGTCTGGTGGTCAGCAGCAGCGGGTAGCGATTGCACGTGCGCTAGCGATGGATCCTGTGGCGATGCTATTTGATGAGCCAACCTCGGCGCTTGATCCTGAGATGATTCAGGAGGTGCTCGATGTGATGGTTGAGTTGACTCGTGATGGTATGACGATGATGTGTGTGACGCATGAAATGGGTTTTGCCAGTCAGGTAGCCAATCGTATTATCTTTATGGATGAAGGTCATATCGTAGAAAACTGTAGCAAAGATGAATTTTTTGAAGGAGCAAAGAGTGATCGTGCTCAGCAGTTCTTATCAAAGATTCTCAATCACTAACACTATATTTAGCTTCTTCATACTTTCAAGCGTCTATTAATAGGCGCTTTTTTTGTGGCGATAGATTGATATATTTAACTACCATATCGATATGGTTGACTGTATAAGTGAATAGCTGTTTACTGATACAATAACGGTCAATATTCTAACAATTAAAATAATCTATTATCTATATCGGAGCTAATATGAGTGTAGAACAATCAAATAATGGTATCGTGATTATTGGTGCAGGTTTGGCGGGCTGGCATGTGATCGATGCCATTCGGGCAAAAGACAAAGATATTCCGATTACGTTGGTGACCGCTGATAGTGGTGATCGTTACCACAAGCCAATGTTGACCATGGCGATTAGCCAAAAGAAAAGTGCAGCAGATTTGGTTAGAGCAACGGGCGTTGATGCCGCAGAAGCGGCAAATGTTAAGCTGCTTGCCAATACGCAAGTAACGGATGTTGATGCTGCCACCCAGCAGTTGCAGCTTGTCTCTGCACTGCGCTCAGATCCTGTTTATACCAATTACGCCACGATCGGCTATGACAAGCTGGTGCTCGCTATGGGTGCGCATCCTATTTTTCCCAAAAGCTTGCCAGAAGATTTGGTATGGCATGTCAATCATATTGAGCGCTTTGGACAGCTACAAGAAAAGCTAGCCACTGGCAGTCAGCACGTTGCTATCGTCGGTGCGGGCATGGTTGGGACGGAGATTGCAGAGGACTTACTAAAAGCTGGTCATCAAGTGACGCTCATTGATTTAAACGATGCGCCACTATCACAAATGCTACCGCCAAAAGCGACGGCTCGTATCGCTCAAGCGGTGAAGTTACAAGGCATTAACTTTTTAGGCGGTTATCAGGTATCTGCTATTACTCGTATCAGTGATGGCACCAGTGAAGATAGCGATGGACAGTTACAGGTCAGTTATGAGGCACTGCCATCAGCGGCAGAAAACAGTGCTGCTGAGCCAACCGAGCCACTTATTGTCGATCATGTGATTGCCAGTACAGGTCTGACCGTTGATGATCAATTGCCTGCTGCTGCTGGTGTGGAGTTCGACCGTCGTACGGGTATCGTAGTCGATGCGTCAACATTGCGTACCAATACATCCAATATTTATGCCATTGGTGATTGTATGTCTATCGATGGCGTACCTTGCCGTTATGTAGCACCGTTGCGTGCGCAGGCTGCTACTATTGCTGATGATGTGTTGGGCCTAGATCATGATGGCTATGCTCATAAGCCACCAATGATTCGCCTAAAAAATAAAGCAATCTCTGTCATGGTGACAGGCGTACCAAAAGCGACTGGCAACTGGCAGGTTAAGACAGAGAGTGATGAAGAGTTGGTGATGGAGTTGGTAGGTGACAATGATACGATGACTGCCGCGGTCACTATCAAGTCTCCTGTTAAATAAAACACTGATAGCGTGGCATAATAAGTTAGTAATAATCGAATTATGTTTACCCTGAAAATCAAAAATGTGCTACGTTATGTCTCTCATAGCGTGGCACTTTTTAATGACTGATGAATAACTGAAATAAAAGACTTATATTATGACTCGTAAACTACATACCAAGCTAGACTTTAAGACCACTTCTCCCTTACTAACCAACATAAAGTCTATCGGTGCTAATAGCCTGTTAGTCGCTATGTTTGGATTGTTTACGATGATAGTAAGCACAACGCCTACACAAGCAGAGCTAGTTGATTTGTCTAGTCCTGAACCCGTTATTAAATTTGCTAGTCAAGATGCTAGCTGGTTGAGACCGCCTAATCTTGACGGACTTGATCGTTTTACGCGTTCACGCTTAACTGATTGTTCATATGACCGATATGGAAATGTTATCCAGTGTTATAGAACCGATTTAAAAATGGTTTTTTCCTTGCGCGTTGATACGCAAGGTAGTATCAGAAATGTAAAAGTAATTAAGAGTAGCGGTATAACAGATATAGATAGACGGGTGGCTAGAGAGCTTAAGAGAGCTCGTTTCAAGCCTTTTTTAAGAGAAGGAAAGGCTGTAGAAGGTAGGGTTGATATACCAATTACATTTAGAGCACCGTAACTCTCGTATTTGAACATAACAAAAAGTAGGTCGATTAAGACGTCCTGCTTTTCAGTTTTTATTCTATAACAGCTGACAGCATAAGATGCAGACAATTGATTATCATGAAAATATTGTGTGAGATTATTTATATTATGACTCGTAAGCTATATACTAAGCCAGACGTTAATACCGTTTCTTCTTTACTAACCAACATAAAATCTATCGGTGCTAATAGCCTATTAGTCACTATGTTTGCATTGTTTACGATGATAGCAAGTACGATGCCTGCACAGGCAGAGTTGATTGATTTGTCTGAATCAGAGCCAGTTACTCAAGTTCCTACTAATAATGTATCTTGGGTGAAAATGCCTAGATTTAGAATCGAACCTCATTGTATAAATACTATGAGTAATGGCACCAAACTCAATATTTTGTTAGATGTATCGGTTGATAAGCAAGGCAAAATTACTAATGTAAAAATCAAAAAAAGCAGCGGTAGTTCATGCTTGGATAGAAGTGCTATCCAACAGGCAAAATATGGTCAAATGAAGCCATTTATGATTAAAGGGAAAGCCGTAAGAGCAAGGGTTAGCTTACCTATTACATATATAGCACCATAGGCAGCAACAGAGAATTCAGATGTTTTTAAATCAAAAAAGCAGTACGCCTCAGACGTACTGCTTTTTTCTAACTTATGAAAGCTCATAAGACTTGCTACTGGCTATTTACTATGATCAAAATATCGTGCCAGACCATTTAACAACAAGTCATCACGCAGGCGTACAGGGCGATTGATATGCTGGGCGATAATGGCTGCATCACCCCCTGTCATTATCAATTCAAAGTTAGGGTGACGATGGCTAATCTCATTGATGGCACCGACGATGGATAACAGTATACCGCGATGTACCGCATCTTGTGTGGTCATACCTTGACTGACACTATCAAAAGTACCGTTAGAGATGGTGATTTGCTTGGTACCAGAAAACAACGATTCACGTTGTAGGTAGATGCTAGGAAATATATAACCGCCTAAGTGCTCAGCATGATCGATCAAATCAATCGTCACCGCTGTACCGCAGCCAATCACACACTGGCGTTTTTTCTTATCCACCGCGCCCAGCATCTGTAGCCAACGATCACAGCCTAGCTGTTCATCATTATAGGCGCTCTTCATGAGCGGATGTGCTGCATCAACGTTGACAAATTTAAACGGAATATTTAGACGGCTTAAAGTCTCCGCTACCTTAACATTTAGCTCGTCACCTAGTACCGATGAGATACCAATAAAATCAGGGGCAAAACGCTCAAAGCGATCTGTCAGACCCATCAGTAATTCGGCGGGTGCTTGCAGATGTTGTTTTGCATCATGTGTGACTATCTGACCGATATCATCGGTGAGCCAGTATTTTAGGCGGGTATTTCCAAGATCAAGCCAGAGCATAAAATTCCCTTTAGTACTCGTTGATTAAACGATTAAGCCGTTTGAATAACGTCAATGCGTCCAGTAAAAAGAGCAGAAATATTACCGCTATCTTGGCGCAATTGCAAACATCCATGTGTATCGATACCACAAGCGTAGCCTGTAAGTATATTTGTTTGACCGTTATGCTCTTGGGTTACCCGTAATCGCAGCTCGCGCAATGCATCCATCGAGTCAAACTGCTTTAAAAACCTATCCAGATAATAACTATGGCCCGTTGATTTTTCTATACTTAGGTACTCAAAGCACGTCATGGCGCTCATTAGTGCCTGACTCATTTGCTGATAGAGTTCACGTAAGTCTGTTATATAGTCGGTTTGTATTTTTGGCTGTAGCGTCTCAGCAATATCTTGTAAGCTAATCGCTTGATAACTCATGCCTTCAGCGGTTTGTGCTGTGAGATTTGGTGTCGCTCGTACATTGAGTCCCACACCTATGACCACCCCAACCAGCTTGCCTGCTTGCGATACAGGTTCGATCAGAATGCCTGCGAGTTTATGAAACGGCAGCGTCTGGCTGTCTAATGCCGTATTATGCACATTCGTGTTACCTAAAGTAGACTGGCCTTGAGGTCGATGTTTGCTCTGGTAAAAGCCCAGATCATTTGCCCATTTTACGCCGATAGGTGTGAGTCCTTGTACTAGCAACTGCTCATTTAGTATTTGGATAACGGGCATTTGTGCCAGTTCAACACCGATGATTAATGACAGCAGTCCGCTAACGGGTAAGTGCACAGGATGGTAGAGAGACAGGTAAGCATTGCCAGGTGGTGACTGCCATGAGCGTCCGTGTTGCCCACGACCAGCGCTTTGGGTCTCAGCCGTTAATAAGTGCATCTCGGTCGCATCTAATGTACCGTCTTGTATGGCGTCTATCAGCTCACTATTGGTAGAGGCGCTACTCACGACATGACGATGATTTAGCATAGGCGAATGATTAAGTCGTAGTGACTTTGATGAAGCGTTAAATGGCTGGTTAGATATCGGCATAAGTTTATTCTATTTAGGTTAGCTAAGATAATCTTTGATATACTGAACGATTTTCGATAGAGCGTCGCCTAGAGTATTTCATCAATTTATCGCATGTTAATGCTCATAATCTAATTGGTGACACACCCTAGAGTAGACAGCATAAAGATCGGGTTGTGATTTGGCAAATGTAATTAAGAACAAGCTATTAAGTACATAAACGGGCAAATCAGTCATACACAAATACCGTTCAAACAGCAGAAGTGATAAAAGGCTAATTCGATGATGTTATATGTGTGGTTTGTGATTGCAGGTGCATTCGCTGGCGTCAGTGCTGGCTTGTTTGGCGTTGGCGGTGGCATGATTATCGTACCGGCACTGGTGTGGATTTTTACTGCCTATGGCTTTTCACCAGAGGTTATCACCCATCTGGCGATTGGTACCTCACTGGCGACCATCGTTGTGACCTCGATTAGCTCACTCACAGCTCATAATAAGCGTGGCGGTGTCCGCTGGGAAGTATGGCGAAAGATGGCATTGGGCTTGGTCATCGGTAGTTTGGTCGGCGCTGGTATCGCGGATATGATCGATGGCAAATTATTACAAGCCATTATCGGGGTTGGCGCGCTATTGGTCGCGTTAAAAATGCTGTTTTTCTCTAATAAAGAACAGTTGGGCAAGCCGCTGCCACCTGCTGGTATTCAGTTTGGTGCTGGTACGGGCATTGGTATGGCGTCTTCTATCTTCGGTATTGGTGGTGGTAGTTTGACTGTGCCGTTTTTGAATTGGGCTGGACTACCGATGAAGCAGTCAGTCGGTACGTCTGCGGCATGTGGTCTACCAATTGCATTGGCTGGCGCGGCAGGGTTTGCATGGTTCGGTCAAGACGTGGTCAATCTGCCTGAGGGCACGATAGGGTTTGTGCATATCACGGGATTTTTATGTATTTCAGTGGCTAGCTTTGCGATGGCAAAAGTCGGTGCCAAGCTCGCTCATGTATTGCCTGCCGCTATGCTTAAGCGAGCGTTTGGCGTGTTGTTAGTCTTTGCTGGTGGGCAGTTGTTGTTGAGCGGGATTGGGATTATTTAACAGAATCACTGATCATACTGTTAAGTTGATGCAGTTTTTATACAAAGGAGCACAAGTGATAATCATAAGACATCAGGTTTTGAAGCTACTCATAGCCGCTACTGTTATACAAGGACTAACACTACAGCATGCGATTGCAGAAGAATGTACCAAGCCGCCAGTCGATGAAGGTATTTGGGCAAGCTGCGTAGAATCAGGCGTCGCTATTGCACAAAAACAAGGCAAATATGGTTTAGTTGATAGTAGAGGAAATGTTATTTCTGATTATCAGTACGACCATATCAGTAAGTTTTTCGATGGACTCGCTATTGCTACCAAAGAGGGTAAATGGGGATATGTTGATAGATCAGGAAAGCGCATTATTCCTCTTGAGTACGATAACGCTTGGGCGTTTAAGGAAGGTCTTGCTAGAGTTTTTAAGAATGGAAAAATGGGAGTGATTAACAAGTCTAATGTGTTAGTTGTACCTATAATCTATGAGGTAATAGCACCCTTTCATGACAATTTAGCGCTAGTTATTAAAAACAATAAAGTTGGATACATTGATCAGCATAATAAAGTACTTACTACCTTGGATTTTGAAAACGGTCGTAGCTTCGATAATGGTTTTGCATTTGTCCAGCAATCGGGTAAATGGGGTGCTATAGATACTCAGGGAAGATTGGTTGTTCCTTATATTTATGATGAAATTGAACCGTTGTCTTCAGAAGAAACGAGCGTTTATAAGATAGAAAAAGATCGTATGTATGGATTAATGGATAAACAAACAAAGGTGATACTGCCTGCTAAATATAAGCCATTTTACCTTAGTTATGATGATGACTTGGAAAAGATTTCAAACGATGAGGGTGAGGGTGCCATAAATAGCCAAGGTATTGTAGTTGAACCTATCTATGATGATGTCTATATTCGAGGCAATATAATT
>NZ_JBQSVP010000102.1:0-11569 GCF_052376345.1 Psychrobacter sp. AOP5-GZ1-6
ATCTTTGATAAATACGTCGATGACTGCCCTCTTCATATTACCTTTTATGGGTTTAAGTTATAGATAGCCTTTAATATTCAACAACGCTATTTTGTGGTTATTTTGCACTTGCACAAAGATTTTGGGCGCTTGATACGTTATGATATGCCATAATTCACAGTACAGTTGTACTCGGATTTATAAAATCCCTTTTAAACAGTACATCTAGACAATACCTATAGGCAACATCTATAGACAATGTATCGTTTAGTTGTGACAGCTATTATAGCTGCAACAAAAGCATTTGATATTCAAAAATATATTTTCTCTAACACACTGTTTTGACACATTGTGGTTATGAGGGAGTGGTACGCTTGAAATCAAATAATAGAAGTAAACATTTAAAAACGATTATTAGCAGTACTTTAATTATTGGTACTTCATTAAAAATAACTTATTAAAAGTAATCATCAAAAAATCGTTACTTATAAGGAATAGAATATGCGCCGCGTTGTTATCACTGGAGCAGGGATTGTCTCTTGTATCGGACATGATTTAGCCACAGTTACTGACTCTTTGAAGCAAGGACAGTCTGGCATTACGCTTAATGACTCTTATGCTGAGCATGAGTTCAAGTCACAGGTCAGTGGTAGTATTGATAAATCAATACTAGATACCTCTGCTATCGACCGCAAGCTCAAAAGGTTTTTTAGTGATGCCAGTCTCTATGCTTATGTTAGTGCGTTAGATGCTATCAAACAATCTGGATTGACGCTTGATGTCATTGGCCAAAACCCACGTGTCGGAGTGGTAGCAAGCTCTGGTGGCGCTTCAACAGAAAATATTGTCAATGCGGTAGATGCCATGCGCGAAAAAGGCTTACGCGGTGTTGGTGCCATGGCAGTGCCTAAAACCATGGGCAGTTCAGTGTCGGCAGCCCTAGCAACAGGACTTAAAATACATGGGGTTTCTTACTCTTTGTCCTCTGCTTGTGCGACTTCAACGCACTGTATCGGTCATGCTGCTGAGCTGATTCAGCTAGGCAAAGCAGATGTCGTTTTAGCAGGTGGTAGTGAAGCTGAGCATTGGACCCAGTCATGCATGTTTGATGCAATGGGCGCGATGAGTACACAATATAATGATACGCCTAAACAGTCTTCACGCGCATATGACAAAGACCGTGATGGTTTTGTGATTGCAGCTGGTGGCGCAATGGTGGTGGTCGAGAGCTTGGAGCATGCGCAAGCACGCGGTGCCAATATCCTCGCGGAAATCGTTGGTTATGGTGCTAGCTCTGATGGTGCTGAGATGGTTGCGCCAAGCGGTGAAGGCGCGGTACGCTGTATGCAGCAGGCCTTGGCCGAAGCTGGATTAGACAGCGTGGACTATATTAATACTCACGGTACCAGCACGCCACTAGGTGACATCACTGAGCTTAAAGCGATTGCGAAAGCATTTGGTGATGATGTCAGTAAAATCCCTGCTATCAGCTCAACCAAATCTATGACTGGTCACAGCTTAGGTGCAGTTGGCGCACAAGAATTAATCTATTGCTTATTGATGCTACAAGAAGGCTTTATCGCACCAAGTATCAATATTGAAGAGCTAGACCCTGCCGCTGAAGGCTTTGATATCGTCAATCAAATGCGTGAAACGAAGCTTGAGACACTGATGAGCAACAGCTTTGGTTTTGGTGGCACCAACGCCACACTAATCATCAAAAAGTTCGACGCGTAACCGATGCACGTAGAAAACCACAAGACTACTAAGCAGACCGATTCTGCCCTATCGCCAGCTACTAACCCTAGCTGGCGTTTTGGTGATCTGCCTGCTGCAGAATTAATGCCGCATTTACAGCGCTATCTAATAGCACAAGAGTCTAGAGCAAACTGGCAGTTGGTTTGGCTAAACAACGATGGACGGCCTGTCATTGGCCTACTCCCCAAAGTAAGCTGGTCTATTTATTTTAATACTGCTGATAACCAGTCACCTGATACACAATTGGCTACTTATAAAGTGATTCGGCATTGCCGTGATGCAGGTACGAATGAAGCTCAATCTATAACAGCGAAAGCTATAAGCTACGCTGATTGGCAAGATGAGTTGATACAGTATAGTGAGGCTTATGCACCTGAGCTTAGCAATACCATTCATGATGAAAAGCCCTCAACTATAGCCAATATCACTCCATACTATCATCATGGCCTAATAGGGTTTATCGGCTATGATATGTCGGCTTTTGAGCTCAGTCCAGCTGCCAACATTGAACTCGCAGCACAGCCTTGTGCAGTATTGGGTCATTACGATATTTATCTATCACCTAAAAAAAACAGCAAAACCGGTTGGCAGTTAACCGTCAATACCATTACTAATCACTCAGATAAAACCATTAACGATGAGTTGAGTAATAAAGCTGTTATAGCGCTTATCTCATATTTAGACGGACTAGATAAAAAACTGTCTGATAAATCTATCGATAACGATGGCTCTGAGTCATCAGAACCTACTCCTTTAATATTACAAGCACGCTGGAGCAAGTCTGATTATCAACAAGCATTTGACCGCACTCAAGACTACCTAAAGCAAGGCGACTGCTATCAAATCAATCTAACGCAAGAATGGCGTGGTCAGCTCTCTCATAAAACAAGTAATATCCAATCAACATCAAATCTGATTGATTATTTGCCCATGCTATATCGTAATACGCAGGCGCCCTTTGCAGGGTATCTATCGATTAATGGAACAGATGATAGTCTAAACGCTTCTAATATATCTACAAATTCGTTTGAACTGTTGAGCTGCTCACCTGAGCTGTTTTTTACCTTCAAAAAAGATGCTAGCACTGGCAAACATCACATCATCACTAAACCTATCAAAGGGACGCTACCTCGAGGAGTAAGCGCTAAACAAGACTCAGCATTAAAACAACAGCTAACCAATAGTGAAAAAGATCGTGCTGAAAACGTGATGATTGTTGATTTATTACGTAATGATTTGGGTAAATATGCCAGAACTGGTAGCGTAAAAGTACCACAGCTATTTACTATTGAAAGCTTTAGCAATGTACATCACATGGTTAGCACCATCACCGCAGAGCTCAAAGAAAACACTCATCCGTTGGCAGTGTTATTCGGTAGTTTGCCTGCTGGTTCTATCACTGGCACACCCAAAAAGCGCGCTGTCGAGATTATATCCGAACTAGAGACCACACCACGTGGCGCTTACTGTGGCACTCTAGGTTATATGAATTTTGATGGTAGTGGCCAATGGAATGTACTGATTCGTACGTTGCAAGCCAACGCTTTATCACATAGTGATTTGGAGAAAGAAAAACAAGTCAGCTTGTGGGCTGGTGGTGGTATCACTATCGCCTCTAACTGCGATGCCGAATACCAAGAATGTTTAGATAAAGTGGGCAATTTACTATCAGTGCTTGCCCAAGAAAGTCTGAGCAAATAGAACTATAGTCAAAGAACTACTAAATGGCTACAGCGTTACCCTCCCTAAATGTACTACTTGTACAATCTTCGGCCGGCTGCCTTGTATCCACTTTAGACTTCTTTGACTATAGGTATAATTTTAAGAAGTAAATAAAAATAAAGCCTGCTCAACACAATGTTGGCAGGCTTTATTTTTACTAATCAGTATCAATATAGCAAGGACGATTCGTCAATCAGCAGTAACATCCGTATCCGCATGTAATGCTTTTAAGGCATCTATTAAAGACATATTGCTCGATACATGACATCTGTTCGTAATACATATTTAACACCCGATATCACTGGTGCACCTTCATGGAACTGTTGATGTGCAAACAGTAATGCTTGGCCTTTTTTCGGTGTAACAACATAGTTAGGTGTATCGTTATTATACCAACCACCTTGCCATTGATAAAATTTTGTCTCACCACCTTCGAAGTCGTCATTCAAATAAAATAATAGCGTTAAGAAGCTTTTATGAAACTTATCTTGCTCATAAGCACCATCAAAGTGTGGTCTGAACGTTTGGCCTTCGCCATAACGATAGTAACGAAAACGCTCATTCAGCCCAGACAACTCCCATAAACCCTCATCCCACGTTTTTGGTAAATAACACGCCACTTGGTCAAAGAGATTTTTTGCTAAGTCAGCATCATCAAATATGATACGGTCATTATTTCGGACGCTCGTATCTGTTCGAAACTGGTCATTGCCGACCGTAATTTGTGCTTGCTCATACTGCTGCATTTCACTTTTTTCGATGAGTTGCTCGCAGTAAAGATCATTAAAAATATGATCAATAGTACAAATCAATGGTCGATTACGAATTATATTCAAATTTTTCACTTAAGTACTCATAGCTCGCAGCGCAGTCAGTGCACTGATTAAACGCTCATGCTGCTCTGCTGTACCAACGGTAATACGCAAGTACTCATTGATTCGCGGCTTATCAAAATGACGGACGATGATTCCTTGCTCACGTAACGCACTGGCCACAGCACTGGCATCACCATCATTTGGACGGGCAAATACAAAGTTGGCATGTGACGGTAGCACTTGATAATCCAAGGCTGTTAGCTCCGCTGTTAGTGACTCACGCAGATCAATAACTTGCTGACGCGTTTGCTCAAAATATTCAACATCCAAGACACTCGCCGTCGCACCAGCTTGTGCTAACTTATCTAGTGGATAGCTATTAAAGCTGTTTTTCATACGTGTCAACGCTTCAATCAATGACGCATTAGCAAAGGCCATACCCACACGCAACCCTGCAAGCGAGCGTGACTTAGAAAAAGTCTGGGTGACCAATAGATTGTCAAACTCATTGATAAGGCTAATGGCAGATACTGAACCTTCTTCAGTCTGAGCAAAATCAATGTAGGCCTCATCAATAACGATGACGGCATTGGAGTGCTCGTTAGCCAATTTTCTGATATCAGCAAGCGACATTAACAACCCTGTAGGTGCGTTCGGATTGGCGATGATAATACCACTACAAGGCTGACGGTACGCGTCTGGACTAATGCTAAAATCAGCTTCTAGCGCGATTTGCACCAGCTCAATACCAAAGGTATGCGCATACACAGGATAAAAGCTATAACTAATGTCAGGTGCTAAAACAGGGCGCTCTTTTAGGAAAAAGCTTGCAAATACAAGAGCCAACACTTCGTCTGAACCGTTACCTACAAACACTTGATTAAGATCAAGGTCATAAAAATCAGCCAAAGCCTTTCGCAAATCCTCAGATTCAGGCGCTGGATACAAACGCAAGTCATCCGCCTGCTTTGTCAATACTTTAGCGATCGCCTGTCCTACTTTTGGAGAAGGTGGAAACGGATTTTCATTAGTATTCAGTTTGCATAAGTTGTCATGTTGCGGCTGTTCGCCTGGTGTATAAGGCGACAAATTACGTGCTTTAGATGACCACAGTCTGGTGTCTATCTTTAGTTCACTCATAAGTTATCCTATTATTATCCATTTTAATAACTTTAAAACCTCTAAAAATAATAATGCACTATCAATTTATCACATTAGTATCTTCAGTACAGACAGCTACTGATAACGATAGCGTGCTGAACGAGCATGGGCGTCCAAATCTTCACGTTGTGCTAAGATATCTGCTGTTTTGGCCAGTGGCTTACTACCACTTTCACTACAATAAATGATGGATGACTTTTTCTGAAAGTCATACACACCAAGTGGCGAAGAGAATCTTGCTGTACCCGAGGTTGGCAATACATGGTTCGGTCCTGCACAATAATCACCAATGGCTTCTGGTGTATGGCGGCCCATAAAAATAGCGCCCGCATGACGTATATTACCCAATAAAACATCTGGCTCATCAACAGACAGCTCTAAATGCTCAGGTGCAACTCGATTAATTACTGCAGCACCTTCGGCACGGTCTTTAACTAGAATAAGTGCGCCACGATTTTGTAGCGAATCACGAGCGATATCAGCCTTTGGCAACTCTGCCAATGCTTTGTCGATTTCAGCGGCAACTTCAGCTAATTGCTGTTCACTGGTCGTCACAAAAATGGCTTGGGCAATACTGTCATGCTCTGCTTGTGATAACAGATCCATAGCCAGCCAATCAGCGCGATCTTGCGCCTCGCCTTCTGCATAGACCAATACTTCAGATGGGCCTGCGATCATGTCGATACCCACTTGCCCAAACACTGCTCGTTTGGCGGCAGCCACATATTTGTTACCAGGCCCTGTTACTTTATCAACAGCAGGAATCGTTTCTGTACCGTAAGCCAAAGCTGCTACTGCTTGCGCGCCACCAATGGTAAAGACGCGATCTACTTTTGCTAAATGAGCTGCAGCCAATACCAGTGGATTTAGTATGCCTTTCGGTGCTGGTACTACCATGATGACTTCGGCAACGCCAGCTACTTTAGCAGGGATAGCATTCATCAATACCGATGACGGATACGATGCTAGGCCGCCTGGTACATAAATACCCACACGATCAAGTGGTGTGACTTTTTGACCAAGACGATTGCCTAGCTCATCTTCATACTGCCATGTTTCTTGCACTTGACGTTCATGAAATGTCTGTACCCGTGTGGCCGCAGTGGTGAGAGCCTCACGTACATCATCATCCAAGTTTTCAAATGCTTCAGCCAACACTTCTTTAGACAACTCTAACGACTCCATCGTGGTCGCTGGATGCTGATCAAACTGCTGAGTCAAAGCCAATACCACACTGTCGCCATCCGCGCGTACCTGCGCGATAATATCATCGACAGTCTTCAACAAATCGGCATCATTGACAGTTTCAAATGCAAGTAACTCTGTCAATTGACTATCAAAATCGGCATCTTGGGTACTTAATTGGCGCATAACTTAATCCTATATCTGAGCATAAAATGCGGCTAAAAATTAACGATGCAAAAATAAAGCATATTCAACATTTATCATCACTTTAATGACTAACGTAATCACGAGTATACTGAATTTTTATATGCTAACAAGCAAACACAACAAAACCAGTTTAGCATGCTATGTCTACCATAGAGCGCTAAACTGGTTTAAAAATTTGTATAACAATGCTTAATATTACCAATGAATAC
This sequence comes from Psychrobacter sp. AOP5-GZ1-6, assembly GCF_052376345.1. Classification (NCBI taxonomy): domain Bacteria; kingdom Pseudomonadati; phylum Pseudomonadota; class Gammaproteobacteria; order Moraxellales; family Moraxellaceae; genus Psychrobacter; species Psychrobacter sp. AOP5-GZ1-6. The sequence goes on from NZ_JBQSVP010000102.1 coordinate 7,037, forward strand.
CACTGGCTTATGAAGCACTAGCAATACTACTTTTAAAGCTGTCTAAAATCGGTTCAAGTAGCGCAAACTTACGTTTATAGCTGACTTGATTGACGATAAGGCGAGATGAGACATAACAAATGTGATCACGCGCCTCTAGCCCATTGGCGCGTAAAGTATTACCAGTATCGACAACATCGACAATCAAGTCACCCAAACCGACTAACGGAGCAAGCTCCATCGATCCATATAGTTTAATCACATCCACTTGCTGACCTTGACTGGCAAAATAAGCACGTGCCACATTGACATATTTGGTCGCAATACGTAGGCGACGATTCGGTAATACGACATCTTTGACACCAGCTGTCATCAGCTTACACTGAGCAATCTGCAAATCTAGCAGCTCGTACACATGATTGGCACCATGCTCAAGCAATACATCTTTACCCGCCACACCAAAGTCTGCCGCACCGTGCTCTACATAGGTCGGCACATCGCTAGCACGTAAAATCAATACGCGGACATTTGGGTTCGATGTTGGAAAAATAAGTTTGCGCGAAGCTTCAGGGTCTTCTAGCAGCTCCACACCAGCTGCACGTAGCAACGGCATGGTTTCTTCTAAAATACGACCTTTTGATAAGGCCAGTGTTAACCCCGAAAACTCATCATTTACTTCATTTAATATACCGCTAGATGGTAATGCTTTGGTAGCTTCAGTCATAATGACATCGTGTCCATGTACAGTTGGCATCCTCATTAAGAGGATTTTTAAATTTTATAACGCTAAACGTTTTGTTTTATGATATCACTAATAAAAACAACTCACACCATGGGAATGAATCAGTCAATATTAATCATTAGTATTGATACGTTCAATATTCACACCAAGCGCACGCAGTTTGTTTTCTACGTCTTCGTAGCCACGGTCGATATGATAAATACGGTCAATTAAACTCTCGCCTTCAGCAGTGGCTGCTGCCATAACCAATGACATAGAAGCACGTAAATCCGTTGCCATGACTGGCGCAGCAGTAAAGTTTTCGACACCTTTTACCACAGCGGTATGACCATCTACTTGAATTGAAGCACCTAAACGATTGAGCTCTGGTACATGCATATAGCGATTTTCAAAGATGTTTTCGATAAACGTACTGGTACCATCGGCAAGACAACTAATCGCCATCAACTGTGCTTGCATATCGGTCGGAAAGCCTGGATGCGGTTGAGTACGAATATCCACCGCCTTGGGACGTCCGCTCATTTGCGCACGAATCCAGTCGTCACCAGTAGTAATCACAGCCCCCATATCTTCAAACTTTTCTAATACTGGGGTTAATAGTAACGCAGAGGTTTTTTTGGCCAACACATCACCGCGAGTCATTAACGCACCAGCAAGATAAGATCCTGTCTCGATACGATCGGGCACGACTGAATACTCACAGCCATGCAAGCGCTCAACCCCTTCAATGATCATGGTCGCTGTACCAATACCGCTAATTTTCGCGCCCATGGCGACCAGCATGTTGGCCAAATCGACCACTTCTGGCTCTAGTGCACAGTTACCCAAAACAGTGGTGCCTTTAGCAAGTGCTGCGGCCATGATGACGTTTTCGGTACCACCAACGGTCACCATATCAAACGAGAATTTACAGCCAATCAGCTTGCCACCTTTTGGCGCTTGCGCTTTTACGTAGCCGTTTTCTACACTAATTTCAGCACCCATCGCTTCAAATGCTTTTAGATGTTGATCAACAGGACGAGAGCCAATAGCACAACCACCAGGTAACGACACTTCTGCTTCACCAAAACGTGCCAGTAATGGGCCTAATACTAAAATAGAGGCACGCATGGTTTTGACCAAATCATACGGCGCATAAAAGTTATCGATGCTTTTGGTATCACAGGTGACAGTGTCGCCCTGTTTTTCGATATTGATGCCCATGCCAGCGATCAACTTAATCAACGTTCGTACATCTTGCAGGGACGGCACATTGTGCAGTGTCGTCGGGGTCTCTGCTAATATCATCGCGGCCAACAATGGCAAAGCGGCATTTTTGGCGCCAGAGATAGTAACTTCCCCTGCGATACGACTACTACCTGTGATTAAGAACTGATCCATAAAAGTGACAACCTAGCTGTGAGTGTGAAAAATATAAATAATTGAAAGTCATAATAAAAAAACTAAGACAATATAAAGCTTAGCCTTTTTGCTGAGTTTCCCATTCAGCAGGTGTCAATGCTTGAATATTAAGCGCATGAATATCACCACTGGCAATTTTATCGTTTACTAACGCATAAATCGCTTGTTGACGTTGGACGGCACGTTTGCCTTCAAAACTGGCATCAACCACACGCACATCAAACTTATTGCCTTGATTGGCTGCTTGAATAAAAGCGTCTGGAAAGTGAGTCTGTAAAAATGCAATCAAATCGTCAGCGTTCATGCTCATAAAATATCCTGTCTTATATAAATGGGTATTATTTGAATGGCAACATTATAACAAGAGTTTGAACATCTTACAGCACTGTCTGTGTATAAGCGCACATGACATATACATATCATCAATTTTACATAGACTGGATATAATATCAGGCGCTTTCAGTCTACTGTCGCGCATCGACTATAAGCACTGATTATAAGTAGCACTGCCCAAACAGTCATCGTAATGGTTGCTTGGACGATAAAAGAGGCTAAATGATATACCAAAATTTTAACGTCTTTCCATTTGAGTAACTCGCCTTATGGTACGTTTTTCTATCACGGTATCTGACTGACTCGCCAAGCTAAACTTAACATCAGATTGACTCAAGCTCTCTGGAATCTCAAGCTGTATGACGACTCTCGTCTTCATATTGCATCGTTCTGGTGTGCACCAATCTTGATTAACACCTTTTTCGATAATGTCATCCCATTTAATATCATAATCGTATTTTTTATTGACCTGCTCTAACTTTGGCACTATAACCTTGCTTAAATAAACAGGACGATCATTCTCTTTGAGCGCATTATATTGACTCATCTCTGAATCAGTTAACGGTATATTAGCAATAGGTTTTGAGCCAGGATTTTTTTTAATGATAATATCAATTCCTGGAACAGGATCATTGCCACCGATGGCAAATGCTAATGAAGGTGCTGCTAACGTTAAGCTTAGTAGTGCAATTTTGAGTGGTCGCATAAATATAGTCATGATAATCGTCCTTTGGGCTCAGTGGGTGTTTCACCGCTTTAAACGTTGTCTTAGAACTTTTCGTTTTTACTATATATTCGATAATGTCTGTTTTCTATCATAAGGGAATAGCGCATTGAATTGACAGGTTTTTATTATAGTATTAATAAATTCAACCGTTTTAAAACCACTAAATGTATTAATGTGCTAATTGATGACACGCCCTACACAATAAAAATCCCCAACGAGCGCTATGCCAGTTGAGGATTTATTCTTTGATACTTAAGCAATATTACTTATAAACAGTGGTACTTGTAAATAGTGATACTAACCTTTTGTAGAGTTATAGTCAGAGAATGAGCTATTTCAGCTCTTTATCCAGATAAGTCAGCACTTGTGAGCGCACATCATTCAACCAACGCAGTGGTGGTGCCATCGCACCGATACTGGTCGCATGACTGGCACCTTCTATCTCACTGACCTCTACCCTTGCGCCATAATCTTTTAGCGCTTTTGTCATATTAATCGTATTTACGTCGTAGACAATCTTATCATTTTCAGCAGTCAATAATAGATAAGGCGGCTGCTCGCCTTTTAACTGTCTGTCGGGCATGACTTGATCAGGAGTCGCATCGGCAGGAAAAGCCGTGGCGCTATCAAACTGCCTAAAGTCATAGCTATAAGGACCCGCGATACCAACTACCGCTTTAATATCACTTGGCTTGATACCATAAGGTGCTAAAAAATCCTCGTTAGACACAGCTGCTACTACGTTAAATGCGCCCGATGATTGTCCCATGACAGCCATACGCTTAGAATCTGCATGTAATGTCTTAGCGTTGTCATGGCTCCATGCAATTGCTTTTGCCGTGTCTTCTACATAGTCAGGATATGGATGTTCGGGTGCCTTCCGATAGTTAATCACTGCGGTCACGTAGCCTGCTCGCGCTAGGCTCTTACCAACAAAAGCATATTGCTCTTTGGTACCGTTTTCCCACGAACCACCGTAGACAAAAACAACCATAGGATATGTATCTTCAATCACGTTTTGTGCTTTCATTGCTTGGGCTAGAGGTTTGGGATAATAAATATCCAAGTCTTGTAAAGGCTCATCGCCATAGAGAATATCTTTACTAACGCCCACGCCGCCACTTGAGGTAATGCCATTGACGACAGTTAGCGGTGATACTGCTTGTGCACTCTGTGTGGCTAATGCGATGCCACCTATGGCCAGTACTGCTGTCAGACCTAGGCTTGTGAATGTTGAAGCTTGTTTGTTTTGCTTATGAACATTATTTTCTATGTCATTGCTTCTTATATCATTGCTTGTGATGCTTTGTCGTGAACCTTTAGCCAAATCCTTCATTGCCAGTATCCCTAT
>NZ_JBQSVP010000103.1:0-11533 GCF_052376345.1 Psychrobacter sp. AOP5-GZ1-6
TATTCATTCACATTGAAAGTTAATTTTTATAGATAAATAAAAAGCCAAAACGTAGATGCTGTATATAAACAGATGTTCTACATAAATAAGTCGTCTTAAAGCAGCAAGTGATGACTGCTAAATGATGACTGTTATAACTGTATCTAGATAACTGCATCTAAATAACAGTATCTAGGTTTCAGGCTTAATATTCAGTTGTCAAAATCAGTATTTATGTTGTTAAGTGGTGAGGGCCTAACGCAAATTACTTAACGTCAGCAACTTTAACAACAGTTTTACCAAAGTTTTTGCCTTCTAGCATATCAAAGAATGCTTGCGGCGCTTGTGCCAAGCCATCTGTTTGATGTTCTTTGGTTTTGATGTCACCTGACTCCACCCATTGACCCATGGTTTTTAAGAACTCAGGATAATGATCGCCATATTCTTCAAAAATAATGAAGCCTTTCACGGTCAGGCGGTTGGCCAATATTTGACCCATTAGCATACCCAGACGGTCTTTGCCATCAGGTAAGTCGGTTGCGTTGTACTGTGACACTAGGCCGCACACAGGAATGCGTGCATGTGCGTTTAGTAATGGCAGTACGGCATCGAAGACTTTACCGCCAACGTTTTCGTAATAAATGTCAATGCCATCTGGACAAGCTGCTTTTAGTTGTTCGGCGAAGTCATCCGCTTTGTGATCGATACAAACATCAAAGCCAAGCTCATTGACTGCAAACTCACACTTTTCTTTGCCGCCTGCCACACCCACGGCACGTACGCCTAACTTTTTGCCCACTTGTCCGACAGTCGCACCAACAGGACCAGTCGCTGCGGCCACCACTAGGGTTTCGCCTTTTTGCGGCTTACCGATGTCAGTTAAGCCCATGTATCCGGTAAATCCTGGCATACCTAGTACACCTAGACCATAAGAAGGGTGTGGCATGTTTTTATCAAGCTTTAGAACGCCTTCGCCGTCACTGACGCTATAGTCCTGCCAGCCAGAACCTGATACCACCAAGTCGCCTTCGACAAAGCCATCAACATTAGACGTGACTACTTGGGCGACTGTACCGCCAGTCATGACGTCGCCGACTTGTAATGGGTCGGTATAGCTTTTGGCATCGCTCATACGTCCACGCATGTAGGGGTCAAGTGATAGATAAACGGTACGCAGAAGCATTTGCTTGTCATTAGGAGTCGGAATCTCTCCAGTTTTTAGCTCAAAATTATCACTGGTTGGTGCGCCATGAGGACGGCTGGCTAGTGTGATTTGGCGGTTAATTTCTTGGTTCTGATTATTATCAAAGCTCATTTTATTATCCTTTTTAATTATTGGTTTTAGCGTTTTTATTTAAATCGAATTATTTTAGATTGTGGTTTTGGTTCTGATTACGATATAGCAACTACTCATTGCTGAGTAGCTACTATGAATAGCACAACTATATGTATTTGTTCTTACTGAGCTGTTACTTATTAAGATGCTTTGCTAGTAACGGCGCGTTGCAAGATATGGCGTGATACCTCTAAATCGTTAGCACCATGTTCGCCCAGTTTTACCATGTTATGAGCTTCGAGCTGCTTGATAATTGGATCAATGGCTGATTCAGTCAAGTCAGCGTCTTCTAAGCTGACTGGCAAGCCCAAGTCGCGGAAGAAGTTTTCCGTGTAAACAATGGCGGTTTCAATAATGGTGTCATCATCTTGATCGGTGTCAGTGATATTCCATACATTACGAGCATATTGGAGCAGCTTTTCTTTTTTGCTTTCTTTTAACTCACGCATAACTGGTGGCAATAAGATGGTTAAGGTGCGAGCATGGTCAATCGCATGCAATGACGTTAATTCGTGACCGACCATGTGTGTTGTCCAATCTTGTGGCACACCAGTACCGATTAGACCATTAAGTGCCATGGTCGCTGTCCACATGATGTTTTTGCGGGTTTCTAAATTGTTTGGATCCTGCTTAACCACTAAGCCTTCTTCGATAAGGATTTTCAGCAAACTTTCAGCAAATGCGTCTTGCACCTTTGCATTAACAGGATAGGTTAGGTATTGCTCAATCACGTGAACGAAAGCATCAGCTACGCCGTTCATGACCTGACGTTCAGGTAAAGTTAGCGTCTTAGTAGGATCTAAAATTGAGAATTTAGGAAAGGCAAGCGCATTATTAAAAGGGAGTTTTGCTTGACGTTCGCTATAGTTGATCACACCGCCCGAGTTCATTTCAGAACCAGTTGCTGGGATAGTTAGTACTGCACCCAAGTCAATCGCAGAGTCGATATCTTTACAGTAGCCAGTCAATGCATTCCATGCTTGTTCACGTGAGACAGTACCGTCTTCTTCAGCAAGTGACGATACCAATGCAACAAATTTGCTGCCATCAATCACTGAACCACCGCCAACAGGAAGCAGAAAATCAATATTGTGCTCATTGACCATATCTGCCGCTTTTAGCAATGTAGTGAACTCTGGGTTGGCTTCAATACCGCCGAATTCGAATACGGTACGATTGCCGTTTGCTGCCAATGCTTCTTTAACTTCATCCAATGTACCAGTGCGTTGTGCTGAACCACCACCATAGGTAATAAGGACGCGGGCGTTAGTAGGCACTAAGTCTGATAATTGTTTGATTTGTTCTTCGCCGAAAACGATACGTACTGGATTGTAATATTGAAAGTTATTCATGATATTCCTAAGCTTTGTTAAATATTGATTGGATGCCGAATTAAAAAATTATTTATTAGTGAGTTCGTTTCTCACATTTGCGTGCATTGTAAATATAATTAGACCGGTCGTCTAGTAATTTTTACAAAACTCTCTCATAACTTTATTATTAAGTAGGGGTTCAAAAATTATAAGGGCTGTGTAATATTTTTGGTGTTGGTGTTGGTGTTGGTGTTGGTGTTGGTGTTGGTGTTGGTGTTGGTGTTGGTGTTGGTGTTGGTGTTGGTGTTGGTGTTGGTGTTGGTGTTGGTGTTGGTGTTGGTGTTGATCATCAATGTGCTTTTCAAGACACCAATGTTTCCTCTAACATGTGAATGCTAAAGTAGGAGTAGACATTTAGAAATGGCGAGTATGTGCCTAGAGCGCTAACGTCCTAGCTGTGATGTGGTCATTTGCCATACTTCAGCAAGTGGGGTATTGGTTTGGCTAATTTTGGCAATTAAGCTGGCACCAAGCCAAGAAAAATACCACCGCTTCGCTATGCTTTCAGCAGCAATATTATCAGGCTGTGGCACAGAGCCATCTACCCAACCAGCTTTGATTTGGTCACCAAGCCAGTTAATAGTTTGTTGATAGCCTGCGTTTAGCGCGATGCGCATAGGCTCTGACATATCAGCCACTTCAGCGCTGAGCTTAACCACCAAGCATTTTTCGTGGTCGCAGCCATTCTGCTGAGTGTCATACCAATTTTGAAAATAGTTATATAGCTTTTGCTGTGCATTAATATTCTGCGCGCCGATGATGTCTAGTCGTGTCTTATATAGGCTAAAATAATGATGAATGATTGCTTCACCAAACGCTTCTTTAGACGCAAAGTAATGGTAAAAAGAGCCTTTAGGCACACCCGCTGTATCTAATATCTGCTTAAGACCAACGGCAGTAAAGCCTTTGTGTGCGATAAGTTGATAACCAGTTTCGAGCAAGTGGACTCTAGTGTCTGATGTAGCGATAGGTGCTTTTGTGATAGTAGACATAGAAATGATGTTCTCCTTGGAACTTCATAATAATAGAGTTATTAATTTTATTTGGGTGTCATATTGAGGACGTATTTTAATAGTATTTATAAATGTGCGTTACGTTTTATCAACAATATTTACGAGCAAAGCAGTCTTGTTTTATTAGTTGCTATGTTAGCATTAGACCAGTCGTCTATCAAGTTGCGTTTTAGGCCAGCTAGTCATTAGATTCCTTATCAGTTAAGCAGTTAGTTAAGTAGTCAGGATGATAAGGAGTATAACAATGAATAGTGCCTAACAGTGAGTTTAGATGTGCTGTTTATAAGAGGCTTTCTATGAACGAATTTCTCTAAGTAAGTGTTTTGTTCAATATTTTGATAATAACTTTAAAATCAATACTAAAACTAAATGTCAAACATAACAAAGTAAAAATAAGGATAATTATGTCAGCTAATGATACCAAAACCAGTGCTTACAGCGATTTTCATCTTCAATACATCGCAGGCACGTGGCAAAAGGGCAAAGACGAGAGCGTCAATACCAATACAAACCCATATAACGGTGATTCGCTTGTAGAGATTCAACAAGCAACAGAGGCACAATTAAATGAAGCCTACGATGCAGCGACCACAGCCCAAATAGAATGGGCCAAGCAAACACCAGCGGATCGAGCAGCGGTACTCTACAACGTTGTAAATATACTAGATCAGCGTCAAGACGAGATTATCGACTGGCTAATTAAAGAATCGGGCAGTACTCGTGTCAAGGCAATGGTAGAGCTCAGCACTGCACGCGCCATTACGCTAGAGGCAGCCACTTTTCCTAACCGTGTGCATGGTGAAATTCGTCCATCCAACACCCCAGGTAAAGAAAACTTTATTTACCGAGAACCTATCGGGGTGGTTGCCGTTATTAGTCCGTGGAATTTTCCGCTACATTTGACTCAACGCTCTATTGCGCCTGCATTAGCACTTGGTAATGCCGTGGTGCTAAAACCTGCTAGCGATACGCCTGTGACAGGTGGTTTGCTACTTGCGAAAGTATTTGAAGAAGCAGGTCTACCAAAAGGTTTGCTCAATGTGGTCGTTGGCTCTGGTAGTGAGATAGGTGATGCAATCGTTGAACACAAAGCGCCAAGTTTAGTATCGTTTACTGGGTCGACCTCAGTTGGCAAGCACATCGGCGAGCTGGCCAATGGCGGCGATTATATCAAAAAAGTCGCCCTTGAGTTGGGTGGTAATAGTCCATTTGTTGTGTTGAAAGATGCTGATATCGATCAAGCGGTAAAAGCAGCAGCCTTTGGCAAGTTCTTACACCAAGGTCAGATTTGTATTGCGATCAACCGTATCATTGTCGAAGATGCACTATACGACGAGTTTGTGACGCGCTTCGTTGACCATGTCAAAACCCTACAAGTGGGTGATCCAAACAAAGCAGAAACAGCCGTTGGCCCAATTATCAATGAAAAACAAGTCAAGTCGCTAAAAGACAAAATCGCCAAAGCACAAGAAGAAGGTGCCAATATGATTCTGAGTGGCGAGATAGAGGGTCAGGTCGTGCCGCCGCATATTTTCACTGAGGTGACACGTGAGATGGATTTGTCACGTAACGAAGTATTTGGCCCGTTGGTCGGTATCATTCGTGCCAAAGACGAAGATGATGCGTTGTCCATCGCCAATGACTCTATGTACGGCTTATCAAGTGCGGTATTTACGCAAGATTTGACTAAAGGTTTACGCTTTGCACGTGGTATCAAAGCTGGCATGACACATATTAATGATATCTCGGTGAACGATGAAAGTAATACGCCATTTGGTGGTGAGAAAAACTCAGGTATCGGACGCTTTAATGGCGAATGGGTATTAGAAGAATTCACCAGACTGCACTGGATTTCTGTACAAAATGAGCCACGTGAGTATCTATTCTAAAAGTGCCACTTTATAATTACTGTAAACTGATATGTGAATCATAAAAAAGACCGCTATATAGCGGTCTTTTTTATGGATGAGATATAAATAATGACTATCTGAATTAAATACCCTCCAGATAAGCCTTTTTATTTATTATGGTGAAAACCAAGTAAGCCTTCAATCTCTTCAACCGTTATGCGTCTGACAAGTGCTTGCTCTTCTACTGACAAGCGATTGGTATGTTCTTTTATCATGGTGTATATACTGCGAGAGATTTCGGCTGTCGTGGCGTAATACATTTGAGGCTGCTCTTTGGTCAGTCTCATTAAAAACTTATTGATAATTTTACGCTTTTCGTCCGGTGCGTTTTCTTCAGTCATATTATTCTCCTAGGGAACAATCATTTCATCAGGTAGCTCATATCAGTTATTTAACACGCTTTATACTGTATGCCGTATTTTAAACCATTATAGTTTGGGCTAAGCGATTAAATGATGTATTTAAGTATATGAGAGCCAAAATGGAAACTAAAATATGTTAAATCAGCAATCAGATATTTTACCAAACAAGCTAGTAGATAAAAAAGCAGTATTGGTATTGTTTCATAACGATTTGCGTGTCGATGATAACGCGACTGTGAGCAAAGCGGCGACATTGGCTAAAAAAGATGATGGGTCACTACTGTGTGTTTATGCTGACTCGTTGGCGCGTAGCATTGAAGCTTCTAATGTCAGCCAAACCAACGAGAGTCAAGCATATCAATTCGATGAGATGGGTGCTGCACGCGCGCAGTTTTTGGCAGAGAGCTTGGCTGATTTAGATGAGTCACTACAACGTCTTGGCAACAGCTTGCTTTATCTAACATCACGCCAGCCATCGCAACCGAACGGTGAGTCGACAACGAGCACCTTTGCTCAATTGTGCCAGCTGATAGAGCGTCAGCACGTTACAGATATTTGCGTCAGCGACACGGCAGACTATGCGCAAAACCAAATCTATGCGCTTTTACAAGAAAAACATCCAAAAATAACATGGCACAGCCAATCGACAAACACATTGTTTGCTACGTTACCGACAGAATACTTACCCAAGAGCTTCACCCAGTTTCGCAAAAAAGTAGAAGCAACGCATCATTTATTGACTGCTGCAGATGATGTGGTTTTGAGCAGCGCGCCATCGTCATTGCCAGCATTACCTGACAACCTACTCAATGAAGCGGAGGATAACACTCTGTTCTTCAAAAACTATCAGTTTGAACAGCAGTTATCTGAGTTTAAAGGCGGGGCAGCGAGTGCGTTAACCCATGTTAATGACTATTTTGGGTCTGACGCACCCAGTACTTACAAAACCACCCGCAATGCTCTTGACGATTGGACAAGCTCTACCAAGTTTTCGGCTTGGCTGGCGAACGGGTCGTTATCGGTCAATGTATTGCTCAACCGCTTGCGTGAATATGAGCGAGACACTGTCGCCAATGACTCAACATATTGGATTTGGTTTGAGCTACTGTGGCGTGAGTATTTTTACTGGTATGCGCTGACCCATCAGCAGCGGCTATTTTGGTTTAAAGGCATTGCCCAGCAGCCACCAACGACCAGTTTTGATAGGACACGCTTAGAACAATGGAAAACCTGCACCACGTCATATCCTATTGTTAATGCGTGTATGAAGCAGTTGCTGCAAACTGGCTACATGTCTAACCGTGGGCGACAAATCGTGGCCAGCTGCTTCATTCATGAATTGGGACTAGACTGGCGTTATGGCGCGACGCACTTTGAGCAACATCTGATTGATTATGATGTGGCGAGTAACTGGGGGAATTGGCAGTACCTGGCAGGGGTAGGTGCTGACCCAAGAGGATGTCGTCAGTTTAATTTGGCCAAACAAACCCAGCAATATGATCCGAGTGGTAGCTTTATTCATAAATGGCAAGGTGATAATACCGATGATTATGTACTAAGCTAACCTTAGCGTTGCTGATAAATTTTTAAAGATTTTTATATTGTCTTGTTCGCTCAGTACGCTCTGAATGTTTAAAAAATAAGAAGCTACCATCTTGGTGGCTTTTTTAACACCTGCTGTTTGAGATGCGGCTGCTAGCTAAGAATATTGCATAATTTATAACATTCATTTAAAATGAATGTTATAAATTATTTTATTAACACCCATCAATATATTTATAAGAAGACAGCCATGCAAGCTATCAATTTGCCCAGTAAACCGCCAAGCGCACCGCATCCTATTCTTAATTTGGGTTTTCGCTTATTTTTTAGTGCAGGGGCCATATTTGCTATTGTCACAATGGCACTATGGGCATTTGTATTTACCGGTCATACGGATATTAACGCCCAGGTATTGAATCCATTGTATTGGCATGGTCATGAAATGATCTATGGCTATGCACTAGCGATTGTAGCGGGGTTTTTATTGACAGCGGTAAAGACTTGGACAGGCGTAATGATGCCTCATGGCTATAAATTGCTCGGTATTTTTGCTTGTTGGTTATTGGCACGCTTGGGTTGGTTGCTATTTGGGTTGGGTATTGATGTTGGATTTGGGTCAGGCGCTGGATTACTATATGTAGCGGCAGCGTTTGATTTGTTATTTATGGGCTTGATGGCTTTTGTAATATGTCGAGCAGTCTGGCAGGTGAAGCAATATAAGCAGATGGGTATTTTGGCAAAGCTGATACTATTAACCTTAGGTAACGGTTTATGCTATTGGGGTGTCATTAATGCAGATATGAATGTGACCAAGATAGGTATTTATCTTGGGTTTTACTTAGTTATTGGTTTAGTGTTGACTATTGGTCGGCGAGTTGTGCCTTTCTTTATTGAACGAGGTCTTAGTACGACTGATGATAAAGGCGTTGTACAAACCGTCACATTGTATAATAGTAAAATACAAGATGTCGCCAGTTTATTATTGTTTTTAGCATTTTTTATCGTTGATTTATTTTATCCTAATCCGTACTTTTTGACTGTGACAGCGCTCGGCGTGGCAAGCGTGAATATCGTCCGTTTGATAGGATGGTATCACCACGGCATCTGGAAAAAACCATTACTGTGGTCGTTATATGTCGCGTTTTTGGGAATGTGCTTAAGCTTTATTTTGTACGCACTGCAACCTTGGTTAGGTTATTCCCATAGTGTGGCGGTACATGGGCTTGCGATTGCGGGTATTGGTATGATGACCGTGGCGATGATGACGCGGGTCTCACTTGGGCATACTGGGCGTAGTATTCATCAACCGCCCAACCTAGTCAATCTGATGTATGCGTTTATGGTATTGGTGTTTATCAGTCGGGTATTGTTACCATTGGCGGATATGAGCCACTATCTATTATGGGTTATGATTGCCCAAGGTGCGTGGATTGCCTGTTTTGTGTTATTTTGCATCAGCTATTTGCCAATGCTGGCACGCCCTAGACCTGATGGGTTGTTTGGTTGAACAGCTAGTGTTTAAGCAGAGAGTGGTTAATAAGAAGATTAGAATTGGAGTGTTCGTAAATGAGATTGACCAACTATAGTGACTATGCGCTACGCTCACTGATTTATTTGGCTGTGAGACCAGATCCGTCACTGTTAGCCAATATCAGCGATATTGCTGATAGCTATGGCATCTCTAAAAGTCATTTGACTAAAATCATACACCAGTTAGGGCAGCTGGGATATATAGAGAGTATCCGTGGTAAAAATGGTGGTATACGGCTGGCACGCTCACCTAATGATATTAATTTAGGTGCGTTGATTAAACAAATAGAGCCTGATTTTGATTTGGTAGAGTGTTTTGCTGTACCAGTGAACAAGGATAAAGATCCTCAGTCAAAAGGTCTACCAGTCGCCTTTATCGAGGAAGAGGCAGACAAACCGATAGGCTGCGTGATTACGCCAGTATGCCAACTCAAGAGTGTCTTTTCTGAAGCGTTAACGGCTTTTATAAAGGTTCTTGAACGCTATACACTAGCAGATATTATCAATAATGAAGATGAGCTGGCGGCTTTACTATCATAAATGCTTGGTGCTTTATACTGTCCTAAAGTCCTAAAGTCCTAAAGTCCTAAAGTCCTAAAGTTCTAAAGTTATAGCTAAACTTGGTCAATGAGGTTGGTTAATCGGTATTGGCACAAAATTCACATTCTAATAAACTATTTAACGCCAATAAATTTTGTTGTGCTGTTGCATCTCCTTGACTTGCTGCTTTTTTGTACCAAAAGAGCGCTTTATTATTGTCGATAGCAACGCCTTCGCCTTGTTGGTACATCCATCCGAGGTTGTTTTGTGCTGATGCAAATTCTTGCTCGGCGGCTTTTTGAAAAAAACTCATTGCTTTGTCATAATCTTGGACAACACTGCGTCCATCACGGTACATGACGGCAAGATTATATTGAGCTTCTACATATCCTTGATCCGCCGCTTTTTTATACCATTTAAGTGCTAGTTCATGGTTTTTGGTCACATCGATACCGTCGCTATATAGTTTGCCAAGAACAAACTGTGCTTTAGCAAACCCTTGATTCGCTGATTTTTTAGCTAACGAAAGGGCTTTGGTAAAATCTTTTGGCAAAGCCTTACCTTCGGAGTAGACAACGGCTAAGTGGTATTGAGCGGCAGCATTTTCTTGTTCAACTGCTTTTTTATACCAAGCAAGTGCTTTGACGTAATCTTGTTCGAGGCCTGTACCTGTGTAGTACATAGAGGCAAGGCTGTCTTGGGCTTTTGCATAGTTTTGCTTGGCTGATTCTGTGTACCATTCAGCTGCTTTACTATCATTTTGACAGACAATCTCTCCATCCTGAAACATAGCAGCTAATTCATACTGGGCTTTTTTATCACCTGCGTTTGCGGCATGTTGAGTGCTTGCGAATTCTGCGTTTGGTATATAGCTATCTTTACAGAGCCCTTTTTTTTCACGATTTAGATGAATTAGATTGTTACGCGCCAAGGCACTGCCTTGAGCGATGGCTTTTTGAAACCATTCGCTGGCTTTATCATAGTTCTGAGGTACGCCTTTTCCTTCATAATAAGCCCAACCAAGGTTGTTTTGTCCCATAGCTTCTCCCTGTTCAGCTGATTTTTGATACCATACAAGGGCTTTATCATAGTTCTGAGGTACGCCTTTTCCTTCATAGTAAGCCCAACCAAGATTGCTTTGGGCCAGTCCATAGCCTTGCTCAGCGGATTTTTGATACCATGCAAAAGACTTGGTATAGTCTTGTGTGACACCCCGACCATGAAAGTACATTGAGGCAAGGTTGTTTTGAGCTTTAGCTTGACCTTGCTTAGCTGCTTTTTCATACCATTCGATAGCTTTGGCATAATTTTGAGGGGTGCCAATACCGTTTTCATACATAGTAGCGAGTTGGGTTTGAGCATTTTTATGCCCTGTCAGTGCTACAGTATAAATATCTTTAAATAATGAAATGGGGTCACTAGCATTGCTAGGATCACCAAATATAACAATGTCTTCGCCATTTAGCATGTCAAGGTTTTGCTGCGCTAAGGTATGACCTTGGTCGGCAGATTTTTGAAACCATTGTATGGCTTGCTTACGGTCCTTCTCAGTGCCAACACCTTTAAGGTACATCAAGCCAACAGTGTTTTGGGCGTCAGCATGACCTTTATAAGCCGCTTTTTCTAACCATTCATAGGCCTTGCTATAATCTTGCTCAATATTTTTGTTCTCACCAGTATAGTAGAGTGTTCCAAGGTTATACTCATCTGTACCATTTATCTGTTGCGTTGAACTTTGGTTGCTTATCAAATCTGTATCGCAGGCACTGAGTATCAAACAAGAAGCTAAGCTTAAGATAAGCGCTTTATAAGTAATTATCTGTTTTAGCGTTGGCAATTTTTTATCCTTTGGACGTAAAGGTGTTTTTATTTTTGAGTACTACTATCAAGTTAATAATCAACTTAGGTTGGTATTTTAGCTAGTATGTTGTATGTTTAAAAGTATAAA
>NZ_JBQSVP010000104.1:0-11444 GCF_052376345.1 Psychrobacter sp. AOP5-GZ1-6
TTTTTGAAAGTGATAAAAATAAGAAGCCCGCTAAAACATAGTGTTTTAGCGGGCTTCTTTATGGTAAATGATATCTGGCTACATCTGCCGTTTGAGCAGATATCCACCCAATGCCGCACTACCGATGATGGGTAATAGCACCATGAGTAGCGGCGACACTCCAGTAGCGAGCGAGATAAAGCCAACCAAATCTTGCATATAACTAAACAGCAAACCAAACAATAGCGCTACCACGATACGCAAGCCCAAACTATGCGTACGCAGTGAGCCAAAAACAAATGAACAGGCGACAATCACCAATGACAAAATAGAAAATGGTGATAATAGCTTTTGCCAAAACGCCAGCTCATGATTCAAAGAGCGCTGACCCTGTTGACTCATAAACTGGCGATGCTCATATAGCTGAGTCAATGACAAGTCCTCCGCCTTGCGAGTGAGCAAATACACAGACTCAGGAGCAAACGGTAGGCTCAATGTATCAGAGGGTGAGATGGCTTGACTGCTATCAAACCCCTGACCGATATTCAGTTTGGTCATATTATTCAGCTGCCACTCATAGCGATACTGCTCACTTGGTGCATCAATGGTCATATCGACTGGTTCACGACCAATATACTGCCCATTTTCTGCATAGATGGCCGTTTGTAAGCTACCATTATTATCCAAATGCCAGCGTTTGACCTCACCGATGTTGCCTTGAACATCAGCATAATCAATATATAACACATCACTGCCATCCGACATGGTACTACCATCAGCAGCATTTTCAAAGCGTGGCTGCACAGTCCAATAACCACGTACCGATGTGACCAATGCGCGGCTATCGGCATCATTGATCTCTTTTGCCAACTGATTAGAGTATGGTAAGACGAACTGGTTAATCGCCAAAGCAAGCAACACAAAAATCATGGCAGGCTGTAACACCCAACCGACAATGCGATATACGCTCACTCCAGCAGCACGCATCACCACCAGCTCGCTTTTGTTAGCGAGTAAGCCTAAGCCTACAACCGCACCAAGCAATGCTCCTGTTGGCGTAAACTGCTCTAAAAAATAAGGTGAGCGATAAAAAATATACTTAATTGCCTGCCCCATCGTATAACTGTCGTCTAGTGAGTCAAGCTCTGACAAATAAGAAAAAACCAACTGCAACGCCCACAGACCTAAGACCGCTCCGACAATCGCAAAAAATGCATTACGTTTGACATAACGGCTAAGAACTTTTAGGTTGGCAGGCTTTTTAACCAACTTAGAGAATAAAGCGCTCATTAAGGCTGTCCTCCTTGTGAGCCAGTGCTTTGACTATCGATAACCGTTAATGGCGCATTTTGTTGTTTACGAAAACGCAGTCGATGCTGTACGCGACTTCCCCAATTCATATAAAGTGCTAGTACCATGAATCCAAGAACCAACCACGCATAAGCCCACACACTCACACTGCCTTTGCTTACTGCATTTTTTAGTGAAATAATACCCAACGCGCAGCTGACAAATAATAAAATAGAGGGAAATAAGCGTAACCAACGACCTTGACGAGGGCGTACTTGTGCGAGCGGTACGGCCAGCATAGGCGCGATAATCATCAGCCATGGTAAAGCAAAACGATATCCAAGCTCACCTTGTGCTGCACGTAGCGTATTGGTATTACTTACTTGTGCACCGCCAGTAGCCGCCTGCCATAATGGTCCTATTGCTTGCGTTTCAATGTTGTTTTCGGTGACGACTTCTTCTGATGACTCAGTCAAAGTGATACGGTAGCGATCAAAGCCCACCTGATTGTATTTCAGACTACCTGCTCCAACTTCATAGCGACGACCTTGGAACAAATCCAACTGGGTTACACCGCTATCACCCGTATCTACTTGTTCCGCACGAGTGGCGAGCGTGATAGTATCTTTGCTGATATTAGAGTTTATAACAGCGGCTGGTAGCTCTGGTATATCCAATGACTCTGCTGTTTCTGGGTCAATGGTATTACCAGCATTGATAGCCTCTTTGTCAGCAGCACTGCCCTTTTCTTCAGGTTCAGACTGAATGAGGATCACATTTTGTAATTGTTTTTTATCATCACTTAAGCTGCCCACATACAAATGATAATTGCCACTACTGATAAATTCATTTGGACGTATCAAATCAAATGCGCTAGTCACAGCTTGCTGTTGCCAAACAGCTTCTGATGAACGCACCCCCCACGGTTTTCCGACAATGGACAATGCAGCTTCACCGACAAACAAGGCCAATATCAGGGGCGTAATCAAACGAGCAAGTTTACCACGCGAGACACCACTGGCATTGATAACAGCCATTTCTTGATCGACATACAGGCGCCCAAATACGAGCATCAATGCGATAAAAAATGCTAAAGGCAGAATTAACTCTAAGAAGTACGGCAAATTATAACCAATGATGGTAAATAATAAGCTGATATCAAGATTACCTTCTGCGGCAATACCAAAGTAGCGTATCAAACGACCACCTAGCATCATCACCACTAAAAACCCTAATACTAGAGCAGTGGTTGAAGCGACTTGTTGGGTCATATAGCGGCGTAATATCACAATAGGTACTCTTAAAAAGGGTTGGTATTCTTAATCATTCGTCGCATAATTATGGACAAAATAATGACAATTTTATGCTCCATAGTTGTAGCATGTTAAACATTCAATCACAGCACTAAGCAGTATAGAAACAATGCCGTTCAGCCCAAGTCTTAAACAGATATAAAGATAGCAGTATCACTTATTAGCAATACCTTATAAATATTGGTGATCAAGATGACCGCTAATGCTAGCATGTTTTGCCTAAGAATGGCGGTGAAATGTGTTTGAAAACATTACGCATGCCTTACTGAATAGGCGACAGGCTCTAAAGATGTATAGCAAGATCGTGCAGCAAATATATACGAAATCTTTACCTAACCCTTGCCGACAGCGCAATCATTACCTGATATGCTACACTACAACTATAGCCGAAGACCCCAACTGCTTTAGCCAACCACTTTAGATAGTTAGGATATATTTAATACACATGAACGATAACGTCATCACTCTCGGTGCAGGATTCACCACTATAAGATGAGTGATGCCTTGTCACGTGTGATGTTTCTTATGTTTGAGGCCTTGATCTAGTAAGTTGCTCTAACCTTGAAAGCTGTCGTTAATAAATAGAGTCATCCATATTGACTCACTGTTACGACACTCGTTTTATAACTCTAATAAGGATAACGATATGAATATTAAATTGTCTCAGCACCTACCAAAAACTCATACGCAAAAAATTCTAAAAAAAGAAGCGAAGAGTAAAGATGAAGCGTGTCTGGTTGTTTTAATCGATGATAACAAAAACATCTTTGCCGAATCTGTTCTGACCGATTACACCTCACGTATTGAGCAACTGATTGATGTGTCACATTTTAATGGTAAGGCTGGTGAAACTGTAGTCGATTACGCATTGGCAGGCGACAAAAAAACCACCAAGCAAAACCCTGTACAACTATTATTAGTCGGTGTAGGTAATACCGATAAGCTTAATAACACTGTCTTGAAAAAAATTGCTAATACCATTTATAGTAGCACGCAAAAGCGTGTGTCTTCTATCACTGTTGCGTTGAGCGATGCCTTAGAAGAAAGCCAGTTTGGTCAATTTGCTCTCAACCTATTGGCAGCAAGCTACCGCTTTGACAAATACAAATCTGAACAAGCTTCAACGATACTGACGGACATCTATCTCGTGGCTGATGCTGCATTACAGCCTGCGCTAGCATTTGCACAATCAGTGTTTGCAGGTCAGAGTCTGACTCGCGATGTAGCCAATGAACCAGGTAACATCTGCTTCCCAGCTTATATGGCAGAAAAAGCCCAAGAGCTTGCAGTAGCCTATCCTGACCTATTAACAGTGAAGGTATTAGGTGAAGATGAGATGTCAGAATTGGGTATGGGCTGCTTTTTGTCTGTTGCCCAAGGCTCTACCAAAGAAGGCAAACTCGTACTCATGGAATACCGCGGTAAGTCTGACTTCAGTAGCGATGCTGGCTCCACTAAAGCCGCGACTAGCAGTGCCAAAGTCAGCGGTGGTCTAAAAGCATTGGCTGATAAACTACCAACTAAAAAGTCTGCTAAAAATACTAATACAACTAGCACTGACTTATCAACTGCAAATGATGACGCTCCTATCGTATTGGTCGGTAAAGGCGTCACGTTTGACTCAGGCGGTATCTCTATCAAACCTGGTGCAGCCATGGATGAGATGAAGTTTGATATGGGTGGTTCAGCCTCAGTACTAGGTACTATCAAGGCGTTATGTGAAGCACGTCTACCGATCAATGTCGTTGGTGCGTTAGCCTGTGCTGAAAACATGCCTTCAGGTGATGCAACTCGTCCAGGCGATATCGTCAAAGCCATGAACGGTCTATCAGTCGAGATTTTGAATACAGATGCTGAAGGTCGCTTAGTACTGGCAGATACCCTATGCTATGTACAGCGCTATCAGCCAAAAGCCATCATTGATGTTGCTACCTTAACTGGCGCTTGTGTGGTTGCACTTGGTCATGTACGCTCAGCAGTCTTTAGTAATAACGAAGACGTATTGTTTGAGCTAGAAAACGCCAGTAACTTATCAGGTGACCTTGTTTGGCATATGCCGTTAGATGATGAGTATCAAGCACAGCTCGAATCACCTATCGCAGACTTACAAAACATCGGTGGTAGAGCTGCTGGTGCCGTCACTGCTGCTTGCTTCTTATCTCGCTTCATCGAAGAAGGTCAAGCATGGGCGCATTTAGACATCGCTGGCACGGCATGGAACTCAGGCAAAGACAAAGCTGCCACTGGTCGCCCAGTACCATTATTTATGCAATATCTAAAAAATAGCGCGGATATGGCATAATCGATTAATGACAGCCAATCAACGACAGTCAATTTATGAAAATTAGCTTTTATGTTCTAAGTGAAAATAAAGCCCAAGAAATCTTGGGCTTTATTTGTCAACTGACCCAAACGGCGCTTAACAAAAGCACTCAGTCGCTGCTTATTCTGATCGAAGATGAAGCGTTACTGTCATCGCTTGATGAGGCGCTATGGGCACAAGATTCTACGAGTTTTATACCGCATCAACGCCTTGTAGATGCTTCTAAAAATACTGATGTGGATACTACTGCTGACACCATTCCCAATACTATCAACACTGGTAACCAGTCACTAGCACCTGTCCTACTTGGCAATCATATGCCAGCCGATTTCAAAGGTATCGTACTCAATACCACGATACATCCTGTAAACAGCTTTATGGCAGTGACCAGTAATGCCCAACCAACTCGAGTCCTTGAGCTGATAAAACCTGATGCGCTAAGTGTTCAAGAAGGTCGCAACAAGTATAAAGCTTACCAACAACTAGGCTATGAGCTGACCCACTTTAAAGTGTAATCAGCCTCTCTTTTTCATTTCTCACGATACAACACTATCCTACCTTTCTCATATTGGGCACTTTTCGGTAGCCCTATCAGCTTATGCGGATACGGGGTAGAGGTAGGCGCTTATCCAAAAAAATGCTACCATCCTTCGGTTATTTTTCTGTTCTTATTACAAACGTCTTATTTACAGTCGAATTATTTCAAAATGGCGACAAAGCACCCCTGCATATACTGCGTATTTTAAGTAAGGATCATGCTGTAGCCATTTATAAATGCTTTGACCATATTGACTAAATCGAGGGTGTATAGATGCGTTCATTGATTGCGATGTACCAACGTATAGGGCTGGTTCCGCTCATTATCATTGGTTTGATTTTAGGGGTGTTGATTGGTTGGCAAGCACCAGACATCGGCATTGCATTAGGATTATTGGGCACGCTGTTTGTAGGTGCGTTAAAAGCCGTTGCGCCTATACTGGTATTTGTCTTGGTCATGGCTGCTATCAGTCAACACCGTAGCGGTAACAAGGTTTATGTCAAACCAGTACTTATTATGTATATGTTCGGCACTTTTTTGGCTGCATTGACTGCGGTAGGTGCTAGTTTTTTATTCCCGACTAACTTAGTGTTGATAAATGCGACGATTGAGCAAGTACCACCCGCCAACTTAGAAGCCGTATTGACTAACTTATTAATGAATTTGGTGGCTAACCCTATCAATGCCATCGCTGAGGCCAATTATATTGGTATTCTAGCATGGGCCATCATCATCGGCTTTGCACTACGTCAAGCCAGTGATACTGCGCGCACCGTAGTCAGTGATTTTTCTGATGCGATCTCGCAAGTGGTCAAATGGGTCATTGCTTTAGCACCCTTTGGTATATTAGGTTTGGTCGCAAATACTGTCGCTGAAACAGGCTTTGCTTCTTTGGCAGGTTATGCACGTATCCTGATGGTTCTCATCGGTTGTATGCTATTTATCGCGTTAGTCGCCAACCCAATTATCGTGTTGGTCAAAACGGGCAAAAACCCTTATCCGCTCGTGTTTAGATGCTTGCGTGAATCAGGTATTACGGCTTTCTTCACTCGTAGCTCAGCGGCTAATATTCCTGTAAACATGAACCTTGCTCGCAAACTGGGTCTGCATGAAGACACTTATTCTGTGACGATACCGCTAGGTGCCACTATCAATATGGCAGGTGCGGCGATTACAATTAACGTCTTAACGCTTGCAGCGGCACACACTTTGGGTATCGAAGTGAGCTTTGCGTCAGCACTACTACTGAGTCTGGTCGCAACCATCAGTGCTTGTGGAGCCTCTGGTGTCGCTGGTGGTTCATTGCTCTTGATCCCACTTGCCGCTAGCCTATTTAACATTCCAAACGAAATTGCCATGCAAGTGGTAGCGATTGGCTTTATCATTGGTGTGATACAAGACTCGGCAGAAACAGCGCTGAACTCGTCAACTGACGTACTATTCACCGCAGCCGCTGATCCGACGTATTCTCGTTAATTTGTAGAAGATTAAACGCTATAAATAGAGAAACTAAAAACAATAAAGGGCCCAATTTATTATTGAGGCCCTTTTTTATTGGCTATTTCTTAGGGCGTGTCTTCATTTACCAAATTATTTACTTTATGTGATCAATGTCCACTTCTATCACTGGCGTTTGTAAGTCTAATTGACGTTTTAGTTGGCGTAACTGTTCCACCTCATCTAACAGCTCCAGTATCAAACCAATCGCTGGGACGCTGGCTTCAAAATCACGGCTAAGGCGTGAGGCACGGCGCACGGTTGTCAGCTGATAGCCAGTAAACTGCTCACGCTCTGGCACATCATACTCAATGATATTTTCTTCCATCAACTCGATGACCCATTGGCGCTCTTGGCCACAGGCAGATACTAGCTCATCCAAGCTCATGATGATATCGGTAAATTCAGGCGAGTGTTTCATAACTATTATCCTCGTTTTCTTTCTATTTCATCGTTATCGTATGCATCTCTATTGCGGTGATAAATGACTGCTATCAAGGAGTTGAGTTAACGGTCAATATGGACATCAGCAAAGGCCTGCTTTAATTGCTCATAAGCATTGGTTGCCGCTTCACTACTGATATCAGGATTGACAATATTTAAGGTCAAATACAAATCACCTGCTTTCTTGGCAGGAATACCCTTGCCTTTGAGACGCAAATTACTACCAGATTTACTGTTTTTGGGGATAGAAACACCAAGCTTTCCTGCTGGCGTACTGACATTGATTTTTTCACCCAATGCCGCCTCCCATGGAGCGATATTGACGGTCTGATAGACGTCAGCACCTTCAACACGAATATTATCTGCATGACGGATTTTTACTTTTAAAAATAAATCGCCGTTTTTGCCACCACCTATACCAGCCGCACCTTGTCCTGCTAGGCGAATCTGCTTGCCATCAGTAATACCTTTCGGAATTTTAATTTTGAGCGTCTTATTGTCATAGTCCACGCTGCCATTGGCCTGACGAACCGGAACGTTTAATTTGATACTATAATCGTCACCGTTATAAACTGATGCCAAATCGACCGTAATCTCTGCATGCTGATCTTGACCTTTGCTATCTTGTGACCCAAAGCCACCACGCTGTGATTGTCCGCTCGCGCCACGACCAAATGCAGAAAAAATATCATCGAAGCGAAAACCACCATCGCCATAAGCTTCGCCGTCACCAAACTGATCTTTGATGTCTTCCCAACGGAATCCACCCTGTCCAGCCCCTGCCGACTGACCACCAAAGCCACCAGCGCCAGCTTGACCCGCAAAAGGATTGTCTAGCATGGCATCATATTCTGCACGCTTGTCTTTATCTCGGATGGTTTCGTAAGCATTGTTAATCTCCGCAATCTTATTATCAGCATCTGGATGATCGCTAACATCAGGGTGATATTGACGAACAAGCTTACGGTATTTTTTTTTGATATCGGCGTCTGAGGCGTCTTTTTTGACCCCTAAAATGTCATAGTAGGTTTTCTCTGCCATGTTATTTTTCCTCAAAATAAAAGTATGTTGATAAGATTGGTATGCCCATTTTCAACGATACGGTATGGAAATTTGTGTGACTGCGATATAAAAGGTTGTCGCTATACTTTAATTATAGTAGCAACCAAAATAAAAATGGTTAGATAAATATTACCAATAATGATGCCAGGCTATAGCAGCATTTAATTTACCTCTATCATCTAATATAGCATTATTATCAGCCGTAACTGTGTCAGAGTATGTCACCACAATTCGAGCATCGTCATTCTTTGATAACTGTTGACGTAATGTCAATTTGGTAAAATCCATACTAGCGCGCCCTTCTCGTTTTGAGGCGGTATAAGACAGCTCAGCACTTTGTCTATCACGTTTTGCACGCACACCTACCTCAATACCGATATCGGCATGCTTGTCTTGATCATGGACAGTCGCATTGACCATACTGTAGCCCAGTATATGCTTGCCAAATTTAGCACCTGCACCAACGCCCGCTTGAGCATAAGGACTGTGACGGTTGCCAGTAAAAACATCTGTACGAGCGCCTGTTTTTAGCTGCCAAGACAGTTTAGGCTCGCCTGATAGCGGCTGCCTAAGATCTTCAATCTGCTGCATGTCCAAAAACACAAAATCCGTCAACGTCAATTGACGCGAATCAAAGTTATAGCCCAATGAAAGCTGTACAGCTTCAAAACGCTTATCAATATCTGTATAGGCGTTGAGTGGGTCTTTCACAAATAATGATAAACCGATTTCTGTCATCTCATCAGATAAAGCGACTTTGGTTTGCGTGGTTTTATTACTCAATGCTGGTGACGCTTTATTTGGTACAGTCAATTGAGCCAAACCATCACTCACTGGTAGTCTAAAACGCTGACTGAGCAACTCACTTTTAAAAGCTTGCTGCTGTGGCGTATCGTCCTGTGATATTGTATATGTACGATGCAAAATCAAAAAATCAAGTGCAAGTGCCTTATCCTCATCATTCAAATTGGCAAGCAGTTCGATATTTTCTGTACGAATTACGGTATTGATAACATCTTGTATAGGCTTAGGTAGTTGTACAAACTTCTCACGCAGTTGCGTTTGTTCAGAGGGCAAATAACGTATCGAAGATACTAATGACTCGGCACCATCTTCATGCTCCAGCAGCTGATCAAACACATAGTCTGGTGCATACCAAGGGCCTATGCGTTCCGTTGTTTTGACATCGCTGATCAGCTCAAGTATCTCACCTGAACGATAGCCACAGTTTTGCTTAATAAAGTAATAATCAAACCGAGCAGATTTTGCTTCATATAAATGATAGTTCAATAATTGGGTTTCATACGATTCAAGGTTAAGTACATACTCCCACATATCTCGCTGTTCATTTTTAGAATACACTGCGTCTTGCTTAAAAAACTCTGTCTCCGAAAATCCAGCATCATAAAGCCCAAAAAGCCCTTTGATAGCGTACATGGCGCCATTTTCATTTGCTGGAATGCTAGCACCAAAGTTATAAGAACTATTAAGCAAATCCTCACTCGATAGCTCTCTGACTTCATTAGTGTTCTTGTTTTTGGCGTTCTCGTTTTTGGCACCTGCTGGTAGGCTGGTTTTTACCAATACATGACCAAAGGAAGAAGCGGGGTTTTTTAGATAATTACTGACTAAAATCAAGCTTATTTCTTGATTGGGATCTGGCAATTGGGCGCACTCGTTAAGATTGACATGCAATTCAGGTAGGTGGTGAGTAAGCCATAAATATCTGGCCGGATATTTACAAACGACCTTTTCATCATCAATGCTTTCTATCGTTGCCATCAGCTCCGCATAAGGATCAACATCCTTTTTTGAGCGTGGCTTTGGGTTGGTCAAATAAAATCCTGGTGAGATAACTTCTGCTTTACCATCTTTATAAAATAATAAATGTTGCCACTGTCGATGCTGGGACAGGGATTGTAGTTTTATGGGGTCAATCGTTACGTCTTTATTGACGTCTTGTTTTGGCTCCGAAAATGACGCTTCATGGGTCGCTTCTATACTGCGTCCATTATCTGGCAAGCTATCCATTTCGCTGTCAGCCCTGCGATAAGCATCGTTATCAGCCGTGGCTGCCTCAATAACACCATCCTCACTAGAGTCGGTTTGTTTGCTCTGATCCACCGATGCGAGCTTAGGCCTATAACCGCTTGAATCGACCATACTCAACTCATCAACTCCTACTGCATAAGCAGTAGATGCCGAAAAACAAGCCAACCATAAAAATACTTTTTGCATGTTATCTAGACACCATAAATACATAAGCAATAAAAAACACGTAAGCACTAGGTTTACGTGTTTTTTATCATTAAATCATTAAAAGCTTCAGCATTAAACGAATTGCTTAATAACTGACATTTTCAATATTTAGATAGCGCAGTTTTGCTGAACGATATTAAATAGCGTTTCTGCATTTTGATCTTGTGTAGCGGTACGATACGCAGAAGTCTGAGCATATTGACCATATTGTGCACGTACGCTCGCAGCTGAATCACAGTTAGCAACGTTCTGTAGTGCAGACAAATGAGCACCTTGGCCTGAAGCTAAGTCTTTTTCAACACTTGGAAAGGCTTCTTTGATCAAAACAGCGGCCCTAACATTACCACCTTGGCAAGTGTTAGGAGACATAGAGTCAGAAGTAGCAGCCGTGGTGCCTAAATCCCAAGTTACGTTAGAGATAATAGCAAGAATAGGGCTTGAATTACCAAATAAAGCGCCGCCAATACCGCACTGCTTATAAATCTGCTCGATGGTACGACCGGTATCTGCTGTCTTAAAATTAGAACCAAGATCAGCATTCGCTGTGCTAAATGGAATCATTGCAGCGACAACTGAAGCAAACGCAATTTTCTTCAACATAAAATTTCCTCACAAGACAATAAAAGATAGATTTTCTCACCATACAATCGAAAACTATGAGTGTTTCTAAAAAATCTAAAACAATGTTCAACCTTTGGTATTTTACCAAATAGTAAGAATATAGCAAGATTTTTTTCTT